>CAYXQH010000416.1:0-5888 GCA_964467425.1 uncultured Saprospiraceae bacterium | reverse complement strand
AACAAATATCGCAATTCGTAACAGATAAAATCAAAGGAATAATAAATATTAAAAAAAGAAGGAAGTTTCTTTTATTACCTTTTCCATTTAAACTTTATTAACTTTCATACACGGTATTCTATTGTAAATAGCCTATTTAAACTTTGGTATATGAAAAGCTATCTCTTGTTATTTTTCTTCTTTCCTGTTTTATTACTCGGTCAACGAGCAAAAGTTTCCTGGGGCTCAGATTTTAAGGAGAAAAAAAGACCCAATTTCAAGACTCATTTTATTCAATCTGATGCTGAACATCATTATTTCCTAATTGAAAATGATTATCAGCCAATTGTTAAGCCAAAATCCAGATATACTGTTTTAAAATCGGACTTTCAAAATAAGGTGATTGACAATGCCGTTTCTGAACTTTTCATAGATGATAAAAAAATTCAGTTTTCAAAAATAGTGCATTCAAATAACAAAATATATGCGCTAGGTTTTAGAATTAGTTCTTCAAAAGCATATTGCAAATTGCTAATCTCCGAGTTTACGAATGGAAAATTTGGTCCTGCAAAAGAAATCCATGAGCATTCATTTAAAGCAGGCAATCACCATGTTGTAACGGATTTGCATAAAATCACAGAAGTTGAATGTACAACTACTTTTAGTTCAGACAAATCCAAAATGGTTTTCGCTAATCAACATTGGCTCTACGACAAAAAGCGGGAGAAGGACAAAATTCAACTTGCTGTCTTTGATGATAATTTAAAGGAGCTTTGGAGTAAAACACAGGATTTTGAATATAATGATGATGAATTTATTGCAAATAGAGCAATCGTCAGTAATGATGGTAAAGATATTTTTCTTACTGGAGCCCTGAATACCTCTCGAAAAAAAGCGAGCTACGACTATAAAATCTTCCACATTACAGATTCCAATATGGAGGAGTACCAAATTAAACCTGATGAAAATGATCATCAAATCCTATCTCTTGTTTCAATGTATAATGATAAAAAAAAGACACTTTATTTTACTGGATTCTATAAGGTTTTAAAAAAGAGAGAAGTCGGCGGAATTTATACAGGAGAGTTTAACCTTGATCAAAAAGAAGTTCGGAATTTAACTTTTGTCCCTTTTAGCGAAAAGGAGAAAAAAACGTTGTACAAAAAAGGAGATGATTACAATCTTGACATCAATATAGTTAATCACCGGAAATTATCGAATGGCAATATTCAAATTATCGCCAGACATGGAACCTCACGGTATAAACATTTTAAACTCTCAAACTTTGGACATGAATTTTATCCTACATCAACAAAATATGATCCCCTCTTGAATAATAAATCATTTGTAATCTACACTTTAGATTCCCAGGGGTTTTTCTTAAACAAAAAAATAGTAGCTAGAGATTGGACACAAAGTGGGCTAATGATGAAGCCCTGTGTGATTATAAATGATAATGATGACACTTATTTAATTTATAGAACAAAGGTAACGAAGAAGGATAAGGAGAAATATAAGGTTAAAGGATTCTCTTATCCATTGACCAAGGTTTTTAAAATTGACTCCACGGGTAAAGTAGGTAAACCGAAATTAGCTTATTATGGAAAAACTGAAAAATTCTTAATCAGGAATAACGAGGGATTTTGCCATGAGAATAAAATCATTTTTGGAGGTGCATCCATTCCAACTAAAGGAACAGGCTTGATAGGTGTAGGAGATAGAAAACGAACTACTAAATTTGGATCTATAAACTTAGAAAAGTTTAAATAAAATTATTGGTTTACTTTTTTTTATAAAACAATTTCCAGACTCGTAAAACTAAAACAAAAAGCAACAGGATAAAAAATACGCTATTCCAATACTCCAGGTTAATGACCCGTTTAAAATAACTGCTGAAAAACACCCCATAAATCCAAAAGCCTCCTATGGTGTGTAGCACCTTCCATTGAGTGCGCGATAAAAACTTAGAAAACCGTTGGAAGGAAGTTAGAAGCATTAAAATCAGAAAGAGATAGGCGCCTCCTCCTGCAATTAGTGCAAAAGTTACTGCTTTTTCAAAGACTGGATGAAAAGCATATTGTAGCACAACTAGCGCAATTAAATGAAGTAAATGGAGGATAGCAAAAGAGATTCCAAAGTACTTTCGGTTTCTGAAAATCCAAAAAGAAAAAGATTTCTGTATAAATAAATGAAAAGCGGAACCTCCAAAAGCCAAACAAAAACAAATCACACTAATCTTCGCAGACCATTGAATAATCAATCGAATGGCTTCTTCTGTAAATCCTTCCAATCCAATAAACAAAGCAAATAACAACAGTGATCCAACAACGATTAGTCTCACTAATTGCCATTCCCAAATACTCAAAGAATTTGATTTCATTTAAAAAATATTAAACATAAAAATTAACCCGTCTATTTTCATTTCGCCGAAACCGGGTGAGCCATTATTTTCGCCTTAAGCGGAAGACGCCTACACACACTAGCAAAGCTGCCACTAATATCGCTGCAAGAAAAGCTTCAAAACCACAAAGGATCGACTTTGGCAACCATTCATAATAAAAGGCAAGGACTAAAAATTCTCCAACAAGGATCGAAGCAATCCCCCATCGCCAGTCTACCCCACCTTTTCTCAAAATGGCATAGCTCAATGGAAACAAAACAGCCAGACCAGAAAAGGCAATTTTTCCCATTTCAAAAATCGTATCGAATTTAAAAAAGGCAATAAACAATCCTATCAAAGCAAAAACAGCAACCATAATTCGACCAAGAAATACTTCTTTATCAAACGATATTTTATTATCAATCAAGGGACGATAAAAATCTCGGGTGAACATGGTGCTCATGACTAAAAGTTGAGAATCCAATGTTGACATAAATGCGGCAATCGCACCTGTCATGACTAAAGCAGCAAACCATTCGCTGGTATGTTCCAATAACATTTTTGGTAAAATCTGATCTGAATCAGCTCCTAATTCCGGGAAACTAAGATGCCCTAAAACGCCAATTATGACAGGAAGAATAGAAATAAATAAAGGCGCGATTCCGTATAATATGGTTGACTTTTTTAAATGACTAATATCTTTTGCAATATAAAAACGGATAAAAAGCTGCGGAAACATGGGAATGCAAAAGAACCAAAAGATTATAAAACTAAACCACTTTTGCGGAGTATAATGACCTCCAATTCCTTCAATCGAGAAAAGCTCCGGTTCAAGAGCGAAAACGGCTTCGTTTGCGGCTGTCAAACCTCCTAATTTTGCACTCAAAATCACTACTCCCAAACTCATTAAAAGAATCACCAAAACACCTTGTTTTAAATCCGTCTTAGCTACACTTTGCATCCCGCCTATTAATACGTATACAATTGTAAATAGGGTCAAAATACAAATCCCAAAATTATATGGAATACTCCCGCTGGTCAGGTTTTCTAAAAGTAATCCCCCTCCAACTATTTGCAACGAAAGATAGGGCAAAGTAAATACGACCATTACAAAAGAATACAGATAGCCCAATGAACGGCTACCTGATTGATCTGCAATCAATTCTCCAGGAGTGATATAGCCATGTATTTTTCCAAGCTTCCAGGCTTTGGCTCCTATCAAATAAATGGACAAAGCAGCTAGCCCTGTCCCAAAAGCCATGATGATATAATGTGCATAGCCAATTTTGTAGCCTTCACCTGCAAAGCCTAAAAAATAAAAAGCGCTAAAATTTGTAGCCAGAATAGTAAAAAAGAGCCCTAAGGTTTTTAAATTTCTGTTGGCAAGAAAATAAGACTCCGGAGTATTGCTCAGTTTTTTTACACCGACAAGGCTTACCACAAAGGTCAATAAGATATAGGTAATGAGTATGACGTATACCATCACCCTACTCTTCTTTTAGTTTTTTAATATAAATCAGAAGACCTCCAATAAAAAGGGTATGTAGTAGTGCATACCAATACAACCATAAAGGTAAGCCCAGAAACCATGGTGTTGGAGAAAAATCAACGACTAGATGACTTAATGTCAATAAAATAATAAGTAAGAATAAAAAAGGCCAGAAGAGCTTTCGCATGTTTTTATTTTTAATGCACTGACCAAGATATAAAAATAAAACATCGAATAAAAAACAAGCAATTCTTATTTAGGTAAAATAGTAGTGGAGCGATTGTCGTTTTGAGGTAATTTTATAATAAACCGGGTACCTTTACCTATTTCGGATTCTATAGAAATTTCTCCATCATGGTTCTCAACAATCCGTTTACACAAAGCAAGGCCAATACCACTACCTGAAAATTTATCAATGGTATTCAAGCGACTGAAGAGTTTGAAGATTTTTTCATGAAAAGCAGGATCAACGCCTATCCCATTATCTTGAATAAATATCACCTTATACTTTTCAGTATTCTCTACAGAAATTTGGACAAATGGTTCTTCATCCTCTTTTGAAAATTTTACGCAATTAGAAATAATGTTTTGAAACAGTTGAAAAATTTGAGTTTTATTTGCTACAATAAATCCGAGTTCATCAAATTGAACATCGGCTCTTTTTTCTGTTAATTGAGTATTTAAGTTTGCAGATACCAACGTTAATATATCTTCCAGTCTTAGTTCTTCAAAATCTTCACGTGAACTTCCTAATTTACTATACTCCAACAGTCCTTCTAACAACTTCCGCATTCTTTTTGCACCGTCTATTGCAAAATCTAAAAACTCTCTTGATTCTGAAGAAATGTTTTTTTCTCGGTTATCAATAAGCTGCAAATAACTGGCAATCGTTCGGATAGGTTCTTGTAAATCATGAGAAGCAGCATAGGCAAAATGTTCCAGGTCCAGATTGGATTTCCGTAACTTATCAATCATATTTTGCAGCTCAACAGTTTTATCTTTTACCTCTAATTCCAAATCTTTTTGATAGTTTTTTAATTTTTCAGAAGACTTGGCATTTATAATTTTTACGGCAGAAATAGCTGCAACTGTTTCCAACAATTCTAAATGTTCTTGACGGTAAAAATTACACTCTGGATGTTCCGAATCAATTACACCAATTAACTGACCTTCAAAAATTATAGGTACAGATATTTCGGATAGCCGACAATCATCATCAATGATATATCTACTATCAAGTCTTGTATCAGAAACTAATTGAGATTTGCCTGATTTTGCGGCACTTCCTACAATACCTGATCCTAACTTAATAACTAAAGGATCTTTTATATCAAAAAGGATAGGGTTTTTTGGACCATGAGCTGCTTTTTGGATTAAACACTTTTCTGACTCATTATACAAGTAGACAACACAATCAAAGAAGCCCATTCTTGCTGCTACATTTTTCGCTATATACCATACAATTTCTTCTATATTCACCTTCTTGATTAATTCAATAGCAAAGCTGTTGATTATCTGAAGCTGCTCTTCCTTATTTTGTAGCTTCTGATATTCCTTAAGAAGATAGGTATAATTAGTCCTTCCTTTAATCATTGACAATTAGTGTGATTAAGCTCGTAAAACGGAATCGTAAATTTATGAGGGATGCTAAAGAGTGGAATATACTTATTTTGTACAAAAACATAGCCAATTAGGGTTTTTTGACTCCACAATACAAATAATTATACTGAACAGTCAAGATGAAATAAATTCGATTTATTTGAATGAGAGCAGATGAATTTCGGGTCTAAAAGGCAATTTTTATTAAATAAAGGATTACTGCTATTTTATCTACTGATCAAGAATAAAAAGGTTAGTTAAAATTTAATTATTTTTAGCATAACAAAACACTTCTGTGATTTTTTAGAAAAATGCGGAAAACTAATCTAATTATTGCTTTTTCCAGGATTTAAACTAAATATCAAAAAAACTGCTTCATCAGGTAGAATCTTTATTTTAACGTTATTTTAATATCAATTTGAAATCCTGTTAAATCTAAGC
>CAYXQH010000415.1:0-5894 GCA_964467425.1 uncultured Saprospiraceae bacterium | reverse complement strand
GATTGTCTGCTGGAATTTCCATCACAGGAAAATCACAAGGCACCACTAAATCATAAGGCTGAGGACTATAATCATACATGGTCAAATCATTTTCCATTCCGTCACCGCCACCGGTCATATCATCATCCATACAAGCTGGTAATAAGAAAGCTAGAAATAATATGCCGACGATTATTTTACGCATGATATTTTTTTTGCAATGAATTTTAAATAATAAATCTTAAATCAATTTACTTTTTGTCTTGAAACAAAAAGTAACAAAAAATTCAAGGCTGTTTACTTTTTTTAACGGTAAAATAAACTCAAAAACCTAAATTCTAAAAACTCCTCCTGACAAATTCTTGTCAGGACTCAAACAGTTTATAATTTTTAACGGTTTTTGATTTGAATTTCCCTAAAAAGTAAAAGGCCATATTTAAGTTATTCTGCTACACTTTTAGGTTCACCTTAAAACAATACCTCAACTTAAAACCTATGTTAATTTAATAACTTTTTGGGCTAGTTTGTTGTGCCTGTTCTACAAATTTACGGTCTGTAAGTGTTTTTAAAAAAGCAATTAGCTGTCTTTTCTCGATTTTAGTCAAATTTAATGGCCTTATTAAAGGAGATACGTTTTCTCCGCCTTGCCCTCCTGAACTATAATGCTCCACCACTTCTTCCAGGGTTTGAAAACGTCCATCATGCATATAAGGTGCGGTCAGTTCGATATTTCTAAGGCTAGGAGCTCTGAATTTTCCAATATCAAAAGAGACGTTTGTGATTCCTCCTAATCCCATATCAGCGTGTCCAACAAAAGTGCGGGCATTAGATATACCGTTATTAAAGTATTCGTTGGTAGTCAACAGGGGTACATTATGGCAATGTCCGCATTCCAAATCAGGAAAGTTGTCTGTCGCATCAAAAAACATATCGTATCCAGCTGCTTCATCTGCTGTAAAAGTAGCTTCTCCCCTATTCACCTGATCTAATTTTGAATCGACACTAATTAAGGTTCGTTCGTATTGTGCAATTGCTTTGGCGACCAAATATTTATTGATCTCGTTTTTATTTTTTATACCAAAAGCTTTTCTGAATTGTGCAGGATAATTCGGATGTTTTTTGAGTTTTGTAATGACATTATCCCAGGTATTATGCAATTCTATGGTGTCTTCGACAGGAATTAAGGCTTGTTCTTCCAAGGTCTTCACTCGACCATCCCAAAACAAACCAGATCGAGAATAAACTACATTTACCAGAGACATGGCGCTTCTATTCCCCGCTATACCTTTAATACCTTTACTGACAGCTTTTCCATCAGTGAAGCTCAAAGCAGGTTGATGACACGTCGCACAAGACATCGTACTATCGCCTGAAAGAATAGGATCAAAAAATAAGGTTCGTCCTAAATGGACACCTTCAATAGTCGTAGGATTTTCTGGTGGTAAAAAATCTAGCTTTGGTAAGCCTTTCGGAAAGTTGAATGTATAGGCTTGAGGATTATAATCGATATGACTAAGGTCATTATCTAAAAAAACCTCCTTGCACCCTATGAAGATTATTCCAATTAACAGGAGTAGTGCAAGGAGGTTTTTGAACATATTTCGACAAGTTTTTAAGGCTTAATTTAATTTAAACAGCCAATGAAAAAACTTGTTAAGATTATCTTTAATTATTTAAAGAAATGGCGTCTGAAAAGTTTTTCATCAATTGCTGAGCGACTTCTAGCTCTTCTTCCGTAGATCCATGCGTTCCATCAAACATTTCTATATCTAATAGACCGTCTTCATTTTCATCATAATTAACAAGCGGCATATTAAACATTTTTTTCACATCAATATTCAAAACGACCTGAATCGTTCCACCGTCTTCTACGATTAATGGATTACTTGGAAATAAAACACGTTCATCAGGATATAATTCATCCGTTCCCATATGGTAGGTAAGTCCTTCATCGTTTGTAGATTCGAAAACACCATTTCCATCTTTATCAGCAAAACCTTCTATTTTAGAAAAAATATAACTTTCCCAAGGTGCCCAAAAATGTCCAGCATTAGCCAAAACATCTCCTGATCCATAATCATTCGGATTGGTTCTATTCAGATCGGCAGGAACACCAAAACCAATTTTAAATCCATTATAAGAACCAATCGGTATATTACGAGCTGTAATTTTAATGCCTGCTTCTGCTTCTGCCATTTGGGTTTCATTAAAACTCAAATCCACAAAATCAATCTCTAATAATTCTGTCTCTTCCGTTGAAGTTTGTTCCTCTAAGAGTGCAAGATTAGAAATAAAGAAATTAAACATGGTCAACTTCATTGACATATCTCCATCATAGTCATATTCTTTCTGCGTAAAGAAGGTTTCTCCATCATAGTTGGCTTTGAAGATAATTTCGATATCACCAACAGATTCCAACTCTGGAGTTTCTTTATCGCAAGAACTTGCAATGAAAACAGGTATAGAAAGGAAAAGAAAAATTAGTTTCCTCATGATTTTATAAGTTTTTTCTTTTAAGAACAGATATAGTACGTCAATGTTGTATAAAAATAACAAAAATCCGCCTTATTCATTGATAGAAAAGGCATTTGCAGTATTATTGACAATTTTTTCAGCTATTTCTATATCTGTATCACCCACAAAATCTATGCCCGACAGCCATTCTTTATAGTCTATTTTCAAAGGAATACTAACATCAAAACCCAGCGTAACCTCCTGAGAAAAGGCAAGGTTTATCTCAGTGATTGCATCTTCCCCTCTAATATCTATGGTTCTAACTGGAGCTATGGTATTAAATGTATCGGGAATAAGCATTATTCTATTAAAAACGTAGCCTTCAGATTCATTCCAAAGTGAATCAGTACCCAGAGCTAAAGGATGCCCATCTGGCTGTGTCAATGCATCTGAAAGTGCTGCTTCGCCAGCTATGCCAACAGAAAACCGCAGGGTATTAAAACTCCCGGCACCTCTAATTTCTCCAACCTCATAGCTAAAGGATGGGATACTCCTACTCATTAGGACATAATCATCCGTGAATGTTTCCATCCCTCCGCTGAATAAATCTAATTCGATCGTCTCAAATACAGTTAATGAATCATCAGAAAGATTTACCAACCTAAAATCAGAAAGGTAAAAGATTATTTGTTCTAATTGAGTTGGGATCAAACTGGTTTCAGGAAAATAATAAATGGAATCAAAGCTAAATAGAAGAGTATCAAACCGGTGCGCAACATCGATCGAAATACTTGGATAGGTGCAACAATCCGAGCAAGGATCATCTGCTGATACATCATAGTTATCTGCTTCAACATCCAGACAACCCTCTTCCGGTTCTTGACAGGCAAAAATTAATACTAAAAAAACTAAAGAAATGCTCCCTATTATGTTTAGACTAGCCTTTGTTTTGCTCATACTCCTTGACCAATTTTTTAACAATTGATTTCACCTGATAGGAAAACTCTTTATTTAAAATCCAATGGTAATATTGCTTATCTTTTGAAAGGATTTCTGCGACAGGTTGTCCGACGTACTTTCCAAAATTAAACACCACTACTCCATCACTATTATATTTCAAACGTTGTGTTGCATCGATAGTATTCAGATCATTGGTAAAATCATGAATCACCTGTATATCATTTTGAACCGGTGAATCAATTTCCTTTCCTTCTTCGTTGATGACCTTTTTACCTTCGTAGCGTTCTAACTGACCTTTGAAAACATCAACGGTAGCTTTCACATCAGCTAATGCATCATGCGCATTGACCATTTCTTTTTGGCAGTAGAATCTCAAAGCAGCTCGTAAAGTACGTGGTTCCATTTTATAAAATAGTCGTTGAATATCAATACTTCGTCGTTTCGACATATCAAACTCCAAGCCTACCCTCGCAAACTCTTCCATCAATAAGGGAATATCAAAGCGATTGGAATTATAGCCTGCCATGTCGGCATTACCAATAAAGTCATAAATCTTTTGAGCGGCTTGCTGAAAGGTTGGTTTATTTCTCAAATCCTTTGGTGTAATTCCATGTACCGCCATTGCTTCTTCAGAAATAGGAATTCCCGGATTAATAAGTAATACCAACTCTTCCGGCTCTCCTCCTTTTTTCAGATATTTTACAATCGCAATTTGCACTATCCGGTCTCGGATGACATTTAATCCTGTGGCTTCCAGGTCAAAAAAACACAAATCTTTTTCCAGGTTGAAGGTCATGTGGTTGTATTATGTGATTGAGTGATTGAGTGATTGAGTGATTGAGTGATTGAGTGATTGAGTGATTGAGTGATTTAATGAATATCTTGTATTTTTTTAGGCTTATAGTTTTCATTGGTTGATTTGGAAAGTATTTTTCCGTTTTCATCGGAGTAAAGAAAATAGGCATCTATTTCTTTTAATCCTTCAATCATGTTACTTCCTTTTTCCAAACCCATGGTCATACAAGCAGTGGCATAAGCATCAGCCGTCATACAATCCGGTGCGAATATACTTGCGCTTAGCAGGGTGTTTTTTTCCGGAAATCCTGTTTTTGGATTTATAGTATGTGCATATTTAACTCCATTTACTTCGTAAAAATTGCGATAGTTACCTGAAGTTGCCATTGCTCGATTTTGCAGCTCGACTTTCGCCAGCATTTCAGTTAGTCCGGATTCTTCTTTTGGTTGATTGATTCCAATAGTCCACCAATTCCCTTGCGGATTTTTTCCGCTTACGACTAACTCCCCTCCTATTTCTACATAATAATCTTCAATATTATTTTCTTTTAAAAAAGCGGCAATGGCATCAACACCATAGCCTTTTGCTATTGCACTAAAATCCAATTGAACACCTGGGTTTTCTTTTTTCAAATAAATCCATCCATCTTTTGAACTACGTTGCGTAATTTTCCCAAATCCAACACTGTTCATTAATGAATCTACTCTTAATTTATCCACTTCTTCGACAGCTTTTTTCTCCGTGTAACCAAAGCCCCAATAATTGACGACCGGCATTACTGTAGGATCAAAGTAACCTTGACTGTTTTTAAAAACCTCTTTCGATTTCTCAAAATTTGCTTTAAAATGTTTTGGAAAACCGAGTTTCTGATCAAGAATATTTAGATACTGAATTTCCTTGTCTGTCTTATTAAAACTCGAAATAAAAGAAGAAGGGATATAGGTCGAGACTTCACTATTAACAGCTATCAATATTTGATCGATTGCAGCTTTAAAGTTTTGATTTAACCTATCCTTATATTTTACTTCGTAAGTCGTACCCATTGTTTCTCCACGAAACCCAACATAGGTTTCCGTTGTTTCTGCGGGTTCGGTCTGACAAGCAATGCCAAACAAAAACATTCCCAATAAAAGGAGGTAAGTCTTTTTCATAATTTAATCAGCAAATCAATTTTGACAGCTATTTAATTCTATTCCTAAACTTTTTTGCTTTTGTCAAAAAGTGCATCAAATGATATTCGACCTGCACCAGTAAAAAGTAAAACAAGTAATGGAATCAGATAAAGCAAAGCAAATTCTTTTTTACCAAAAGGATCTCCCCAATGAATCATAAAAACAGCCACTAACATCGTAATGATCAGTGGAATAGTTGCCCATCTAGTTGTGAGTCCGATGATTATAAGTGCAGCGCAAACAACTTCTGCAAAAACAGTTAATGCTAAAGAGGGGCCCATACCAAGACCAAATGGATCTGCAAATTTTATTGGATCAGGTCCGAATAATCTCAACATTTTTCCCCATCCATGACTAAAAAGCATCATTCCTCCGATAGCAATCCGAAGAATTAATAAAGCAACATCTGTCAGGTTTGAGTTTCTTTCATAAGAAAATAACATAGAGCGAATGTTTTATCAGTACTAAGAAATAGATAATTATCTTAAAAGTTAAATGCAATTGAGAAGTAGTAAACAGCCTTTTGGTTTAGA
>CAYXQH010000414.1:0-5898 GCA_964467425.1 uncultured Saprospiraceae bacterium | reverse complement strand
GTTTTGTACACCCACAAGCTGCCGTAACAGGAAATGTAATTATCGGGAAAGATGTCTACATTGGTCCTGGAGCAGCGCTGCGTGGCGATTGGGGTGGAATCATAATCAAAGACGGCTGCAATGTTCAGGAAAATTGTACAGTTCACATGTTTCCAGGTGTAACCGTTACATTAGAGGAAGGTGCTCATATTGGACATGGTGCAATTATTCATGGTGCATCCATTGGAAAAAACACCTTGGTTGGTATGAATGCGGTGGTGATGGATAATGTAGAAATTGGAGCAGAGTGTATTATCGGAGCCCTTTGTTTTATAAAAGCAAATACAAAAATCCCGAAGCGAAGTTTGGTCGTTGGAAACCCTGGAAAAGTCATCAAAGAAGTGAGCGACGATATGATTGCGTGGAAAACCAAGGGCACCCAATTATACCAATCACTACCGAAGGATTTGCATGAACATTTAAAACCGTGTCAGCCTTTACGAGAAATTCCAAAAGACCGACCTAATCAGGAATCCCTTTTTAAAACCTGGAACGAGATAAAGAATAAATAGCAACTTTTCTCTCTGTGAGACTCCGTGTTCAATCTGTGATAATCTGTGTCAAAAAAAACAACCATGAAATTTTCATTTCTTTTTTTTATCGCTTTACTATTTATTGCTTGTAGTGAACCCACCCAAAAAATAAATCCTTCAACTGTATTATCTGGTCAAGCCAATATTACTGTACTTGGCGTTGCACAAGACGCTGGTTATCCACAAGCAGATTGCAAAAAAGATTGTTGTAAAGATGTTTGGAATGGAGCAATCCAACGAAAAATGGTTTCCTGTATCGCATTGATTGATCCACCAAATAACAAAGCATGGATTTTTGATGCAACACCTGATTTTAAAGATCAATTATACTTTTTAGAAAAATCTTATCCGGGGATCGAATTGGCAGGTATCTTTTTAACGCATGCACATATTGGACATTATACAGGCTTGATGCACTTGGGCAGAGAAGCAATGGGCGCAAAGGAAGTCCCGGTCTATGCTATGCCTAAGATGAAAACTTATTTAGAAACTAATGGTCCCTGGAGTCAATTGGTTCATTTAAAAAATATTAGCCTTAGGACACTAAAATCGGATTCTACTATAATAGTAGGTAATCAATTTAAAGTCACCCCAATGCAAGTTCCTCATCGTGATGAATATTCTGAAACGGTGGGTTTTAAAATCGCAGGGCAGGAAAAAAGTAGTTTGTTTATTCCGGATATTGATAAATGGCAAAAATGGGATCGAGATATACTGGAAGAAATTCAAAATGTAGATTTTGCCTTCCTGGATGGAAGTTTTTATAAAAATGGCGAAATTCCAGGTCGTGATATGAGCCAGATTCCCCACCCTTTTATAGAAGAGAGCTTAAATATATTCAAAGAACTACCTTCTGAAGACAAGTCAAAAGTACACTTCATACACTTCAACCACACTAATCCTGTCCTAAAATCGGATAGTAAGGCTTATCAAAATGTCCTGAATCAAGGTTTTCTGATTGCTGATGAAGGAAATCAGGTAATTTTATAGAAAAAATTCACAAACAACTCAACATATTGATAATCAGTGTTTTACATTTAAAACACTCAAACCTCTCTTTGAAAACTCCTTCCCTTTTTTAAAAAATATTAAAAAAATAGCTTAAAAAACTTGCATAAAACAAAGTAATTGACTTACATTTGTAGTGTACTAGTTAAGTAGTACAGTAAAACACAACAGATGATGATAACAATTAAAGATTTAAATTTTCATTACAAAAAATCAAAACCCCTGTTCAGTAATTTGGAACTGAACATTGAGCCCGGCAATATCTGTGGCTTACTTGGGAAAAACGGAGCGGGAAAAACCACTTTATTAAAACTAATGGCAGGTTTATTATACCCTAAATCCGGAAACCTTACTGTAAATGGATTCAATCCAGAAAAAAGACAACCTTCTTTTTTATCGGATCTATACATTGTCCCTGAAGAATTTTATATACCGAACATGAAGATCGCCACTTTTGAAAAAATCTATGGCGCCTTTTATCCTAAGTTTAGCGGAGAGCAGTTCAATACCTATTTGCAAGAGTTCGAATTGGAAAAAAAGAACAATCTCAATCGTCTTTCTTACGGACAAAAGAAGAAAACACTTTTAAGTTTTGGTCTAGCTACCAACAGTAGCTTAATGATTCTCGATGAACCAACAAATGGTCTCGATATTCCTTCAAAAAGTATTTTTAGAAAATTATTGGCAGGGTCGGTTACAGATGATAAATGTTATATCATCTCGACACATCAGGTGCGAGACATGATCAACTTAATTGATCCGGTAATAATTTTGGAAAATGGAAAAATAATCTTCAATGCATCGATCGAAGAGATTACCAATAAGCTTCATTTCGGAATGCATTTTCAGGAATCAGCAGTGGCTGACGCCTTGTATGCTGAGCGTACACCGGGAGGTTATCTTGCTGTGACACCGAATGTAACTGGAGAAGAAACAGAAGTAGATTTAGAAGTATTATTTAACGCTATTGTTAGCAATAAAAAACGAATGGAACAACTATTCGAAAAGGAGGTACATCATGACATCTAATCAAATTTTCGCAGCACCACGATTTTTTAATCTCCTTCGGGAAGAGACATCTTCTGGTTACAAAATGACCTTTATTATTGCCAGCGTTGTTTTAGTTTTTCTTAGTGTAGTATTTATATCCGTAGCAATAGATAAAGACAATGCTGACTTTCACCGAATTTGGTATTCGATAGTTTTGTTAGGAGGAGGTTTTTATTTTACCAGTACGAATTTTAATGAGCTCAACAGGAAAGAAGAACGAATGAATTATCTGGCAATGCCGGCTTCCATTTTTGAAAAATTTTCTGTAAAACTTTTAATCAGTACGCTTGGATATATCATAGGCGTAACCCTACTCTACTGGATTTTTGCAAGTATCATGGATGTGATTACAGTACGCTATTGGGATTTCTCTTATGACACTTTTAATCCCTTTGATAGCTTTTATTTATTCATGATAAAAATCTATTTAGTCGTACAATCTGTTTTCCTTTTAGGTGCAGTGACCTTTAATAGATTCTCTTTTTTCAAAACACTTTTTACACTCGGAATTATTGGATTTGTCTTGGCAATTATTGGATGGGTAGTTTTTAGAATTGTCTTTTACAATTACTTTGATGGGTTCTTTAGCCCAAGACATGATATAGCTGTCATGCCTAGTCAAAATTTTCAAGACTTTATGGAATTCACAATGTGGCCACTTGTTCAAGGACTTTTCTGGTACGTTTTAGCGCCAGTACTTTGGGTAGTTGCTTATTTCAAACTTAAAGAAAGAGAAGTATAATGGATTTTAAAAAGAGTCAAACCATATATATGCAGATCGCGGATTTTATCACAGAGAATATTCTGTCTGAGAAAATCAAAGCAGGCGATAAAATACAATCGGTCCGTGAAATGGCCGCATCTATTCAAGTAAATCCGAATACTGTCATGCGTACTTATTCTTATCTACAAGAGCAGGAAATCATTTATAACAAACGAGGTATAGGTTACTTCGTCGCAGATGATGCAGCTCAAAAAATGAAAGCACTTCGTAAAGAAGAGTTTGTAAAACAAGATCTACCTGCACTATTTAAAAATATGGATTTGTTGGAGATAGGATTTGAGGAGTTAGAGCAAATCTATAAGAGTCGCCAAAATGGCAACGGAGAACATTAATTTTTTAAAAAACTAAATTATGAAAACCAGTAATAAAATCCTTTTGGGAATCATTTCCGTCATTGGTCTTACTATGCTTAGCATTCTAGTATTTGCCAAAAGCAGTTTGATAAACTACACCGAAAACCATGTGAGTGGAAATGGAAATATCATCGTAAAAACGCACAATATAGGGGAGATCGCTTTCTTTCAAGCAAAACACAATTATGATGTTTTTGTAAAAAAAGGAGCCCCTTTATTAACGATTGAAACGGATGAAAATATTCACGAGTTTTTGAATCCACATATCAGTGATAAAAATTCTTCTGATGGAAATAAAAAAGGTTTAAGGATAGGACAAATGGAAGATGTAAATCTGAATCCTTCTGAAAAAATAAAAATGTATTTAACCGTTCCTACTTTAGAAGAGGTAAGTCTAAGCGGGTTTTCAACCATTACTTTTGAAGATACTTTAGAAACCTCAACTTTTAGCGCAGATGTTCATGGATCTTCAGTCCTTGACCTCAAAGTATCCACCCAAGACATTAACATATCGACCTCTGGTCATAGCCGTGCTTCTGTTTTAGGACAAACGGGTGACACCAAAATAAAGGCAAACGGCTCATCGCATGTTGAACTAGATTTTGTAGATGCGTCAATTGTGGATGTAAGAGCAACAGGACATTCTGAAGTCTATCTCACAGGAAAAACCACAAAACTAGATGCCGACCTTACTGGTTCTTCTAATCTAGTTGCCGGAAATTTACAAACTAAAAATACTCAGGTGAGTCTTAGCGGACACTCTACTGCTCAGGTCAAAACAGATAGCACTTTAAATGTAAACGCCTCTGGTTCATCTGATGTAAGATATACAGGAAATCCTCAAATTACTAAAAACCTATCTGGTCATTCTAGTATTAAAAAAATAGAGTAAAATAAAACGACCATGATATTTATTAATCATAATTAACACGTAAGTGTATGCCCGCCTGTCCGGCCGGTCGGATTAAAAAATATCTTGAGAAATCGAAGATTCATGAACACCATAATATAAAATAAACTATGGTGAATAGAGCAAAGCGGTTACATATGTACAGTCCCGATAGATATTGGGATTCTGCAACTAAACTGTAGAAAAAATTTAAACTTATGAAAAATAGCAACAAAATATTAATCGGATTTATTTCAGTCATCACACTTATCATGTTCAGCCTCTTTATATATGCTAAAAGCTCTTTAATCACCTACGAAGGAGAAAAGCTTAAAGGAAATGGTAATATCATTCGCAAAAGCTATAACATGGAAAATATTGACAAGGTATTAGCCAGAAGAAATCAACAGTTTTTTATAAAACAAGGCGAACCTTCTTTAGAAATCGAAACCGATGAAAATATCCATGCTTTTATTAGACCCGATTATGATATTACTATTATAAACGATGGTGCTCAATCGACGACAATGCGACGATTAAGACTTGGTCAAATGGACATTGATTTTTATCCAACTGCCGGAATCAAGGTTTACTTAAGCACACCACATTTAACCCAAATTATATGTACTGGAAATGCAGGTGTCGTTTTTGACAACAAAATGGATTTTAAAGATTTAGACATAGATATCGAAGGAACATCATCGCTTGACTTAAAAGGCTCTATTGAAGAATTAAAATTAATCGTCCAAGGCGATGCGCAAGCTAAAATCGAAGGAGATATCGGAAACACCCAATTTTGGATTAAAGATGCAGCACAATTAGATTTGGATAATTTAAACGCTGAGAATCTATTTGTTCAAGTAAGACATGATGCTTCTGCAAAATTATCCGGTCAGGCAAATGAAGTAACAATGGTGGTGTCAGAAGCAGCCTCCGTAGACGCCGTAAACTTGAATTGTACTTACGCAAATTTAAAAGTAAAAGGTGATTCAAACATTACGCTTTCAGTAGACAGCACGCTTCAGGCAAATCTTCAAGAAGCAGCTAACATTCAGTACAAAGGAAATCCAACAATCACTCACAATCTGAAGGAAGAAAGCGACGCGAGCTTGACTAAGATCGAAAAATAATCATTTAGTTTTATCAATTTTCATTTTTAGATAATGGTAGAAGACATAGGCTCCCCCTGTGATTCCTTTGACTTATTTAAAGTTCATGAAACGACCATGATATTTATTAAGC
>CAYXQH010000413.1:0-5922 GCA_964467425.1 uncultured Saprospiraceae bacterium | reverse complement strand
TTGGATATAAACTATGGCTGCCCTGTTAAAAAGGTAGTTTGTAAGATGGCAGGAGCTGGTATTTTGCAAGATATTGACCGAATGGTTAAGCTGACCGATATTATCGTCAAGTCTACTAATTTGCCGGTTACGGTAAAAACTAGATTAGGCTGGGATGATAAAACGATTTTCATTGAAGATGTTGCAGAACGTTTGCAGGATGTCGGTATCAAAGCGCTTTCAATTCATGGTAGAACGAGAAAACAAATGTACAAAGGGGAAGCGGATTGGACCTCTATAGGAAATATCAAAAAGAATCCGAGGGTTCATATTCCTATTTTTGGAAATGGCGACATAGACTCACCAGAGAAAGCGAAAGCATATCGTGAAAAATATAAGGTGGATGGTATTATGATCGGTAGAGCTAGTATCGGCAATCCCTGGATTTTTAGAGAAATAAAACATTACTTTAAAACTGGAGAATTATTGGATCCACCAACTGTCGAAGAGCGTGTAGCAGCAGCAAGACAACACCTTAAGCATTCCATCGAGTGGAAAGGAGAAAAACTGGGGATTTTAGAAATGCGAAGACATTACACCAATTATTTCAGAGGTTTTCCACATATAAAACCTCTACGTATGGAATTAGTGACGAATCTAGATCCTGAAGTGGTTTTTGCTACTTTAGATATAATTGAAGAACGATATAGTAAAATGGGATTAAGAATGCGTGGGTAGAATAAATCGAATTGATTGAAACTCCTATATTCCGAATTCCGAATTTTGAGAAATGGTATTTGATATAAAGCCACACGAACGGGAAATTTTTATGTTGATAGAGCAAGCGGCAGCCGAGTTAGGTTTCCCTGCTTTTGTAGTAGGTGGTTATGTCAGAGACCGACTTTTGGGCAGAGCTTCTAAAGATATGGATATCGTTTGTATCGGAAGTGGCATCCAACTCGCTCAAAGTATTGCCTCCAAATTAAGACCCATCCCTAGAATTGTCGTTTATCAGCGATTTGGAACGGCTATGCTCAAGCATAAAGATTTAGAAATTGAATTTGTCGGTGCTCGGAAAGAATCCTATCGGGTGGATAGTCGAAAACCTTCGGTAGAAGAAGGGAGTTTGGAAGATGATCAGAATCGCAGAGATTTTACTATAAATGCTTTAGCTGTTAGTTTAAATGCTCAAAACTTTGGGGAAATTATTGACCCCTTTGGTGGACTACATCATTTAGAACGAAAGATACTCAAAACACCGCTGGAACCTGGTAAAACTTTTTCTGATGATCCGCTTCGTATGATGCGGGCAGTTCGTTTTGCCAACCAATTAGATTTTGTTATTGAAGAGGAGACTTTTAAATCCATTTCAAAATATAAAAATCGAATCAACATTGTTTCAAAGGAACGAATCACCACAGAATTAGAAAAGATTTTAAAAACAGATACCCCTTCGGTAGGTTTTAAGCTATTATTTAAATCCGGATTGTTAGAGTTGATCTTTCCGGAAATGACCGCATTGCATGGAGTGGAATACAAAAATGGAATGGGGCATAAAGATAATTTCTATCATACCTTAGAAGTAGTCGATAATCTGTGTAGAAAAACGAAAAATGTATGGCTACGTTGGGCTGCGGTTTTACATGATATTGCGAAGCCACCAACTAAGCGTTTTGATCCCGTACATGGTTGGACTTTTCATGGACACGAAGCTTTAGGAGCTGCAATGGTACCAAGAATTTTTAGAAATATGCGCCTTCCTTTGGATGGGAAAATGAAGTATGTTCAAAAATTAGTTCGCTTACATCTTCGTCCAATAAGTTTGACAAAAGATAATATTACGGATTCTGCAGTACGCCGCTTATTATTTGAAGCAGGAGATGATATCGATGATTTGATGAAGTTATGTGAAGCAGATATCACTTCCAAAAACCCTAAAAAAGTCAAGCGTTACCTTGAAAATTATAATTTAGTCCGCGAGAAGCTAAAAGAAGTCGAAGAAAAAGATAAAATTCGTAATTGGCAACCTCCAGTAAGCGGAGAGTTAATTATGAAAACATTTAATATTCCTCCTTCGAGAGAAGTAGGTAATATCAAAACGGCGATTCGGGAGGCTATTTTAGATGGAAAGATTCCAAATGAATTTGATGCTGCGTTTTCTTACATGATGCAAATTGCATCAGAGCTAGGTATAAAAACGGCCGAATAGATTTTTAACCAATGTTAATTCGTATTTTTGGGCAGCATTTTTACAATAAAAACAGTTATAAAATAAAAAACTTAAACATGAAAAGACTTATTTTTTTAGTTGTGATTGCCGCATTTATGGCTTCTTGTGAACAGAAGCAAGAAGAAGATCGAAGAGTTGAAGATAATATTACAATTCAGGACTATTTGACAGAAAATAATATAGATGCCATTAAATTAGAGGACAGTGGTGTTTATTATGTGATAAATGAAGAAGGAGATAATGAAAATTTTGTTACTCCTACAAGTGTAATACGAGTGTACTATAAAGGTTATTTGATTGGGAATGAAGATGATCCATTTGATCAAAGAATCGAAGGGACGCATGATTATTTAGAAAGCTTTCTTGGAAATTTAGTCTTTGGCTGGCAAGTAGCATTGCTTAATTTTAGCAAAGGTGCAAAAGGACAGATCTTTATTCCATCGCATGCTGGATACGGTGAACAAGAGCGAGCAGGAATCCCGCAAAACTCCGTTTTAATATTTGATATCCATTTAGTGAATTCTTTTGAATAATAAATCTTATTAAGATTGCAAAAACGCTTTTTTTAGCATAGGCTAAAAAAAGCGTTTTTTGTTTTAGTACTTCCGTCTTTTTTAAAGCTAAGATGGACATCTTCTACTTTTAATCAGAAGTTTTTTTTCGTTTGCGCCAAATTAAAAAGATAAAAAGGAGAAATAGTACCGCTCCGATAATCCAAAAATATATCTTGTTATCGTATCCTTCTATTGGTGCAGGATTACCAATCATAATAGTTTGTGACCAAAGATTTGGAAGAGCGCTATTGATATCTTTTACATTTTGGAGGTAAGACAGTTTTGCGTTTCTCAATGCTACATCCTTTGTTTCTCCCTTTTTCAGATTTTCATAAAATGTAGTGGCAATTTCTTTAGATGATTTATCAGGAATATTCCACAAGCTGGCAACAACACTTGGGCAACCGGCATAAGCAAAAGCTCTGGAAATAGTAGGCATGCCTTCCCCTTTTTCTAAAGTGGCATAATTGGTCTGGCAAGCACTTAGATAAACCATAGATGCCGGAAGATTTAGAGCATAAATATCTGCGACTTTGAGTAAATGATCATTAGGGCCATCTACTTTTGCAAAAATAAGAGCTGAATTTAGCGGAAATTTTTCATCAGCAAAACCATGCATCGCAAAGTGTAGCATTTTGTATTCATGAGCAACGTCCAAAAAATATTGTTTGGTGGCTTTTTCATTAATAGCTACATGTCCACCCATAAGTTCTTTAATAGCTAAGACTTCATCATCCGAATAAGGAAGTGGTCCATTTATTCTTTTTTGAATTAAACTATCCTCTTTTGTCCATTCCGTTTTAACTGATTGATCGAAATACTCTAATCCAAAACCTAGAAAACCTTTAGTAGCTTCCTGGACTCTTTGCTGCGATTTTTCATCAAATAAAAGCGCGTTGGAATATACTTGATGATAGGCATATTTACGAATGAAATAGGGTAGGTCAGGGGATGCCCAGTTTTCTGGCTTCAAAGTGTAAGGCTCCGTAAACAAAACATCAAAAGATAAATGCAATAGAATATCATCCGGAATGATTGTGAGTCGATGGATGGATGGGTCAAGGTTTTTTAATGCAGAGCCGAATAAATGTTTATATAATTCATAACTCTTTTTTGAAAATTGCGCTTCTATATTTTCGAATGATTCTCCTCGTGACATTTTGATGAAATCAAGGCATAATTCCTCAAAATTTTCTGGTAATTCAGATTGAAATATTTCAAATCGATCTTGAGTAATCAAACTGACATAAAGCGATTTTGCCCCAACAAAAAATTCTATGACCGCCTTGTTTTTATCGATCTTCGATTGAATCGTTCGAATACTTAATTTAGAATAATAATCATATTTTGATTGATAGTATTTTGGATAGTCTTTTTCAAAAAGTTGAATCAAACTATCATAAGTTCTCTTTGTAGTGAATAGGCTATCCTTTATTTGCTCTACTATCTTTGAGTCTCCTTTCTGTTCTTCTTCATACAAGGAAGTTTCCATTGCGAAATATGCTCTTTTTAGTCGAATCTCCTTTTGGATAAGGTGTTGAGGGATGGTCGCAAATTTCACTTTTTCATCCTGTAACCCTTCTATTAAAATGATTGATTTATTTCTGCCCATAAATTGATGTGCAGATTCCAGATATTTTTTTTCAGCCGTCTTCTTATAAAGTTCCATTGCCACTTCAATTGCTTCTTCGTAGATAGGCAGAATGTTCTTCTGTAGTAAATACTTGGATTCCGCTGCTTTGAAACTTTGTCTGGTTTGAGTGATTAAGGTATCTAGTGTTAAATAGATACGGTGCACTTTTTCTAAATCACCTACGTTTTTTGTTGCTTGATATCGTTGTTGAAAAGCATCTGCTTTTAGTTTTAATACTTTTCGCAATCTTAATCTATCGCCCGTTATTTGCTGAGATAAAATAGGATTTTCATTTTCTTGAGTTTGGAAATCAGGAACTAAGGCCTTGATTGCTTTTTGAAAATTATCAATGCTTTTTTTGTAATCACCTCGTTTCAATTCAATTGATCCAACCAAGCGATAAAGCTCATTCTTTAAAACAGAATAAGGGCTTATTAATGCCGTATCTGCTATAGCGAATGCTTGATTAATAGAGTTTAATGCTTCGTCATATTCTTTCTTTTGGATTTGTAAATCCGCAAGATAAATATACGTTCCTATAAAGGTTAGTGGGTCTGTTGAAGGAATTTGTTCATATAATTCAAAAGCTTTTTTTAAAGAACTTTCCGAAGCGGAATAGTTTCCTAATGAAGATTGTAGATCGCCGATGTCTGCATGTAATTTTGCATATTCAATTAGGTTTTTTTCGAATCCATCTTTTTCCAATACCTCTTTTGCAGACTCATATTCTTTTAACGCGAGTTTTTTATTTCCTAAGTGATCGTAAACGAAGCCTTTAGCACTTTTGAGTAGAAAGAGATTATATGGGGATTGGGCCTGATTTGTTTTTTCTGCTTTCTCCAGATAAATAAGAGCATGCTTGTAATCTCCAAATTCAGTATAAATGCTACTGAGAAGTCGATAACTATCTGAGAGATAACTAGAATTTTCAATTTCGAAATACTTAATCGCTTGATTTAGTGCTTTGAAAGCCTCCTTGTTTTTTTGTAGAAAATAATAATTCAGTGCTTGTAATCTGTAAATACGCCCTAAGTCTTCTGAGTCAATTTGCTCTGAATTTTTTTTCGCTTTTAATGCGTAATCAAGGTAGCCGATTGCCTTATCTTCAGGACCACAGAAATAGTAGTTGTATCCTAATTCATTATATAAATCCCAAAGAGAAGAATCAATAGAATCCTTTGATTCAAGACAATCTTTTAAAATACGTTCTAAAGCATTTCTAATCATAAGACAATCATAGTCGCCTAATTGATTTTTCTTTGCATTTTTAATCCATGTTTCTTTTTCATTACAAGTTTGTGAAAAAACCATACTCGCAGAAAAACAAGAAGAAAAGTAGAAGAAAAAGACCAAAGTGATAAACCGCATATGGATAGTTTTATCAGCTAAGCTATAAATATTTCATCGCTTTACTATAGGTGATTTCTCCATTATTTGTTTTTAGAGCAACCATGTAAATGCCCTCAGGTAATTTATCACCGTTGATTTGGTATTCATTATTCCCTTCATTTATACTTAAAACTTGT
>CAYXQH010000412.1:2657-5943 GCA_964467425.1 uncultured Saprospiraceae bacterium | reverse complement strand
GGAACTGGATTAAAAATTTAGTGCCTTGACCGGATGCTGATTCCAATTTAATTTCGCCCTGCATTAGATCGATGATTTCTTTTGCGATTGCAAGACCGATTCCTGTCCCTCCTTTTTCTTTACCTAATGCTCCTTGAAAATATCGATCGAATATAAAAACCTGTTCTTCTTTTGGAATTCCTGGACCGTTATCTTTTAGTTCGATAAATAATTGATTGTTGTTTTCCAATTTTATATCAAGTTTCACCTGATTTCCAGCTGTACAAAATTTAAAGGCATTGTGTAATAAATTATATAACACCTTTTCGAGTTTATCAAAATCGATTCGATAGGAACCTGCCGGCACTTCAATTTTATTTTCAAAACGGATTCCTTTTTCAATAGCATCCTGTTTGTATCTCAAACATATATTTTGAATAGCAAGGTCGAGTTGTCCAATCTGAGGATTGAGTATTAAGGCTTGAGATTCGACTTTATTCCAATCCAATATTTGGGTAAATAAATCCATCAAGCGTTGACCGTTTCTCTGTGCCATTTTAATATCTTGCTTCACCTCCTCTTTATCTGATTTATAGCTAACGCGTTCCATTGGCGCCATCATTAAAGCAAGTGGAGTTCTGATATCATGTGTAATGGAAGAAAAGAAACGATTCCTGATTTCAGTGATTTCCTGGTCCCGATCAGTCTGAATGGTTAAAGCTTTTTGTTGATTTTTATTTCGATTAATCAAAAACAAAAATACTCCGGTCAAGAGCAATGCCAAGATACCAAAGAGAGAAAGCTTAAAGTTCATCTGAGCCTGTTGATAGGCTTTACTTTCTTCTAACCTTGAAATGGTTTTATCCTTTGTTTCGGCATCCTTTTTCGTTTGAAAACCAAGGACTTTATTGTCAATAATATTTTTTTCATCCTCCCAGACAAGTTGTCTGTACATTTGGGAATATCGCTTTACATCTTCGAACCTACCTGCGCGACATAGCGGATAGGTATATTCCTCAATAAAGTAAAACTTGAAAAATAAAGCACTTTTATCATATCGTTCCTTTTCTAGTGCTTCAAATAAAGAAACAGCTTGATCTGTTTTCCCAAGTTCGCTGAGCAAGTTCCAATAATCCATTTTATCGAGGATGACATTTGGTTCAGCTTTTTCATCGGCATCATGAATAAAGGCTTCGTAAATTTTTTCTGCTTCTTTATATTGTTTTAATTCTCTATAGGCATTAGCCAGCCCCTTTTGTAAATTATACTCCACCCATAAAGGTATTTCAACCTCATCCATGAGTTCTATCCCTTTTAAATAATACTTGATTGCTTCTTTTTCATCGCCTTCAGCAAAATCTATAGCACGCCCCATATAAAAATTTAGAAGAAGCTCCCGTCTCTGATTTTTAACGGTCTCGTTAAGCTTTAGTCCTTCTTTAAATATTTCTAGTGCTTTTTCATATTGACCAGTATGATAGTAAAGTACACCATTGGAATAAGCCCAATTTACATCTAATATAGAAGGTCCGGAGTGCAGTTTATTATACTCCTCTACATAAACCTTACTTTTTTGGAGCAAACTATTTCTTTCCTTGAAATCCAAGGTAAAACTATAAATATTGCTTAAGCCGTCTACAAAGTCATAACACCAAACTTTAGCCACTTTTTCATCAAAAGTGTTATGCGCATCCTCACATGCTACCTCTATTAATTCTAAACAATATTCGGATTGACTTTTTGGACATTTGGAAAACCAACCGTACCAAGCTTTCATCCGTTCTTTGCCTTCTAGGCCGTCTAATTTTTGAAGAAGAGAATCAGGAAGGTTCGTTGCATTAGTTGAATTTAATGCAAGTAGAAAAAAGAAAAGAATATTTAAAATATGTTTGAGCTTCGGGTTCATAGCACATCTACATTAATGTATGCCGCTTGCTTCGTACTTAGAATAATAATCAAACCAACGCTGCGTAATTTCTTCTCCAAAAAATTCTATTGTACTACTTACCTGTCCTTGTAACCAAATACGATTGGCTTCTTCTTCTGGCATTTTATCAACAATGTGGTTTTGATAATAAATCGGCATATCGGTTGGATGGTGGATGTACTGACCAAAATACTCCTCACAGAATTTTGTATACATATCGGTCCATAGGATGAAGGCATGCCACATATCATCCATTATAATCATGGAAATTGGAAAGCTAATATCAGGTACTTCCTGTCCTTGTTGCTTACGCTCTTGTAGTGTAGCAACTTGCCAAAGAAATCGTTTAAGATCATCAAAGATTAAATCGGCTTCATCAGCTGCATCAGGTCGGAATTGTTTGAAACGCTTAAGGGTATGTTTGTTTTTATATTGTAAAACTTCTTCTAGTGGCTTAATCATAGTTTATGTTTTTAATAGTAAATAAGTGCTTAGGCAACTCTTAAAGATACAATTTTTTGTAAATGACTGGTAAGTGTTTTGTTAAAATCTTGGCAGGGAATCTACTTTTAATTACTGGTTCAAGCTTAAGAACTTGAAGGAGTAGGTTTGAGACTTGAGCGAAGGTGTTTTTAATTTTCTAATTCTTCCGTGACGGTTTCAAGGATGGTATAAGCAAGTAAGATTGCTTCTTCGTCGTCATTCATTTCATTGATTAGCTCGAAGGCACGGCTGTTGGTTTCTTTTCTATAATCCGGACTTTTTAGGGTCGCAATTTCTTTGTCTCCAATAATGATGGGTAGAGTAAGGTGACTATGCTCTCTGTTAATTCTGGCGAGTAAGCGATTTGTTTGGGCACTATAGAGCAAACCATTTTCTCTTAGCTGTCCAATTTCTTCATTATCAATCATCACCGTCGTACCATTATTTCGTATTCTAAAAACGAATTCATGATGGCTCGTCGCAGCATACAACACCGCGTTATTACCTCCGCCAGCATATCGTTTATAGGTCCAGGCAATCATCGGTTCGTGGTAAATTGAGGTAACGACCCCCTGCCCTGTCTTAACCAATCCTTTACCTAATTTTTTATTTATTTGATTAAAGGAAAGTAAATCGAGTTCTTCTTTATCCCATGGCACTAAATCATTTATAAAAAGTTGAATCTCCGCTTTCATTTTGCGAAGATCTTCTGCTACTCTCGATTTACCGGGCTGAAAATTTTTAAGAAACCGGCTAATCATATACACCCCGACAACAACAAGTATTGCCGTGAATAGTAGTGTTAAAATAAAAAAAAGTATTCGAATCATATGGGTTCGTTATTCGGTGTTCGTTATTCGGTGTTCGTTATTCGGTTTTTGGTATTCGGTTTTTGGT
>CAYXQH010000412.1:0-2557 GCA_964467425.1 uncultured Saprospiraceae bacterium | reverse complement strand
TATTCGGTTTTTGGTATTCGGTTTTTGGTGTTTGGTTAATGGACGCCGGATTTGTGATTGACTTCTATATTATTAGCTTCCGGGTTTTCAAACATTTTTCTTCGTGTTTCTAAAGCTATTTTATCTTCGTCAGTAAATATACTTAGTCCAGCAGTTCTGATCTCGTCCAACTCTGATCTGATTTTACCCTCTGGTTCCCAATAAGTAATTCCTCCTGCTGAAATATCTGAAATGATATCATCTTTTATTTTTATTCCGTAATCAAAAAACAAATCACTTTTCTTCACCATTTTTTCAACTCTTTTCAATATATCCAAATGCTTTCCCTGTCCGAGCAAACTGTGCCCCCCATAGTCCCAGGTCTGAATAAACCAAACGGGAAAAAAATATTCTATACTATCGCCGGCATGCACTCTCATATTTAAATCTACAAATTCATCATCTTCTTTGCCGCTTGTCTTTTTGGCTATTTGCTGAAACTTTTTAAAGTTTTGAAAGAGGTAATAAATCGTGCCTTCTGCAACCAATGATGTCTCATAACCTGGCAATGCTTCCTCAATCCAAAATAAATCAGGCATTTCTCTAAGGCTCAGCACGTCAATTTTGCGCTCCAGAATAGTAACCATTGTATCGCGAAGTTGTTCGCCTTTTTTGAAAACATTAGAGAAATCCTCACTATTCCTCGCTGAATAGTATGCTTTTCTATACGAATTTAATTCCTTGGTGATTCCATTTCCGAAAAAGCTTTTCAAACGAATAGCAAGTAATTTATTAGCAATATCGCTTGGGTTTTCCATTTCGAAGGTAACTCCACCACCATAGACCCAACCTTCCAATCCTTGTTCTGTTTTTATCTGAATCCAGGGTTCATCAAACCAAACGCCTCTTAATTTGATTCTTGTGGTAAAATCACTTACTTCTCCAGTTTCGGAAATGATGGTTCCTTTTTTTAAATAAGCCATCTCTTTTCCATCTCTTCCAGGTCTTTCACGGAGACGAAGGCTTTCCAAACCGACCTTGAGTTTACTTGGTTTAAGATCCAGCTCGGGAACATTGATCGTATCTTGTTGCTTGGTTGCTATTGTAGTTTCTGTTTCCGAATCTGGTTTCGGATCACTTTTACAGGATATAATGAAGAGTAAAGAAAATAGAAATAAAGATAGGTATCTCATTTTTATAAGGTGATTTTGTGTGATTAAAACAGCTGAGCTTTATTGGGTATTTTTTTCGAGCTTAAAAGTAATAAAAAAGCCCATCTCCTTAGGAAATGAGCTTTTAAGTTTTTTCAGTTGATTAATCTTAAAACCTATGATCCTGATTTAACCAAGATAAGATTTCAAATTGTTTCTATTGTAAGATTTCCTAAGTCTACGAATTGCTCTTTCTTTAATTTGCCGTACTCGCTCTCTTGTTAATCCGTACAGCTCGCCGATTTCTTCCAGCGTTAGTGATTTATATCCATTCAAACCATAGTAAGAAGATAAAACTTCTACTTCTCTAGGTGATAGAATGGAAAGTCCTTGCTGCACTTCATCTTTTAGAGATTGCTCCATCAATTTATTATCTGGTAGAATTCCATTTTCACTTGCTAAAACATCTAGCATGGTAGAATCTCCTTCATCTCCACTCAATGGTGCATCAAAAGATAAATGACGGCCATTTCCTTTCAACATATTGTTGATTTCTTTTGGCGTCATGTCCAATACTTCTGCCAACTCTTCATTGGTAGGCTCTCTTTCAAACTCTTGTACAAATGAAAGGAAAGCTTCATTCACTTTATTATAAGACCCAACCTTATTCAGTGGAAGTCGAACAATTCTTGAATATTCTACAATTGACTGTAAAATAGACTGTCGGATCCACCAAACAGCATAAGAAATGAATTTAAATCCTTTGGTTTCATCAAAACGTTTAGCGGCTTTCATCAGCCCTACATTTCCCTCATTGATTAAATCAGAAAGTGATAAACCTTGGTTTTGATATTGTTTAGCAACAGACACTACAAATCGGAGATTGGATTTTGTCAGACGCTCTAAAGCTTCATTATCTCCTTCTCGGATTCGTCGAGCCATCTCTGCCTCATCATCTGCATTAAGCATTGGAATTTTTCCAATATCATTGAGATACTTGTCGAGTGCCAGGCTTTCTCTGGCGGTAATCTTGTTCGTTATTTTTAATTGTCGCATGTTCGAACGGGCTTTTCAATCAGTTATATGAATTGTTGTGTGATAATAATACGTAATATTCTTTAAAAAGTTGTTTTTAAAACAGTAAAAAACTTGACTTTCTACAAAAAAAAGCCTAAAGAAGTATAATTTGCTATTAATACAAATAAAGAGGGTAAAAAGTTCCGAGGAGGGGATAGAATTAATTTTAAAAAAATCTAATAAAAACACCTCGACTCTGAATTAAATCAAAGCCGAGGTGAGTTATGTTAGTTTCTAAGTAAAAGACAAAAACCGTACTAGAAATAATAAGTTTCTAATTTTATACTAATTTTCATCTATGAAACAGGCTAACATACCTACGGTAGTTGAAAAACCTGTTCTACTTTTAA
>CAYXQH010000411.1:0-5945 GCA_964467425.1 uncultured Saprospiraceae bacterium | reverse complement strand
CATGAACTTTATTATATCAAAGCTGCCAGGAAAACAGGCGTAAATGTTATTCCTTCCAGGCTTTCTATTCTGACCAAAAGAATCAATAAAGACCGAGGAGTTTGTTTTTATTGCGGACAATGTAATCGTTCTTGCAGCGTCTATGCAGACTTTTCTTCAGGCTCCTGTTTTATTTTTCCTGCACAAAAGAATGGAGGACAAATTGATCTGTATACCAATTGTATGGTGCGATCCGTCACGACTAATGATGAAGGATTAGCAACAGGTGTTTCATACATTAATAAAGAAGATCGAAAAGAATATCAATTAAAAGGTCGAGCAGTAGTTCTTGGTGCTTCGGCATGTAGTTCTGCAAGAATACTTTTAAATTCAAAAAGCAAACAGCACCCGAATGGTTTAGGAAATAATAGCGACATCGTTGGCCGCTATCTACACGATTCAACTGGAGCAAGTCGTTCGGCTTTTGTTCCTGCACTGATGAATCGAAAGATTTATAATGAAGATGGTGTTGGAGGAATGCACGTGTATTCTCCCTGGTGGTTGGATAATAAAAAATTAGATTTCCCAAGAGGTTATCATATTGAAGTTTGGGGAGGAATGGGCATGCCTTCTTATGGTTTTGGTTTTAATGTGGCGGATATGAATAAATATATCGGTGGAGATATCGGAGGCTATGGAGATAAATTGCGAGACGATGTGAAACGATTCTTTGGAGCTTATATTGGTTTTGGTGGTCGTGGTGAAGCCATTGCTCGCTATGAAAATCGCTGTGAATTAGATCCGGATGTTGTAGATCAATTTGGAATTCCGGTATTGCGGTTTGATTATAAATGGTCAGATTATGAACGCAACCAAGCCAAACATATGCATCAGACTTTTGAAGAAATTTTTGATGCAATGGGAGCAGAAGTTTTTGGTGATACACCAGGAGCAGATCAGGATTTTGGTTTGCATAAACCCGGTGAAATTATCCACGAAGTTGGAACAACCAGAATGGGTGATGATCCTAAAACTTCAGTAACTAATTCTATGCAACAATTGCATGATGCAAAAAATGTTTTCATCGTTGATGGAGGAGTGTTTACGTCGCAGGCCGATAAAAATTGTACCTGGACGATTATGGCGCTTGCCTGGAGAGCATCAGACTATATTGTTGAGCAATTTAAAAAACAAGAGATATAAAATAATTAAGATCATGGATAGACGAGATTCAATAAAATCACTTTTGGCAGGTTCTCTCGCAGGAGGGTTACTACTTAATGGATGTACTCCTACAACGGAAGAAGAAATAAAAATTTCTACAGGGATTGGAGACTATGGAAGAACACCCAAGGAAAAAGAGCATGATGAAAAGCTGATGAGTGAAACCTACTTTAATGACCATGAAGTAACTACAATTGCAATTTTATGTGATATAATATTGCCCGCCAATGAAAAGTTTGGTTCAGCAACAGATGCAGGAGTTCCGGAGTTTATAGAGTTTATTGTAAAAGATTTGAATTATCATCAATTGCCGATGCGTGGTGGTTTGATGTGGTTAGATAATCGTTCAAATCATACCTTTGGAAAGGAGTTTAAAGCCTGTAGTAAAGAACAACAAATTAATTTAGTAGATGAAATTGCCTATTCAGATAAAGCAGAACTAGAGGTGACACAAGGCGTAAAGTTTTTTGACTTAATGCGAAATCTCACCTTGACCGGTTACTATACCTCAGAAATCGGCATGCAAGATTTAGGCTATAAAGGAAATGCTCCAAATGTTTGGGATGGCGTACCAGACGATGTGCTTAAAAAGCATGATGTAGACTATGACCCTGAATGGTTAGCAAAATGTGTTGATCAAAGCAAACGGGATATTGTTGCCGAATGGGATGAAAATGGAAATCTTATAAGTTAAAAACATAAAGTGTCTTAAAAAGACAAAAAATAATTGAATGAAACGCTCTTATTCATTCGGTCAATAAAGCCAGATTATTTTGTCTTCTGGACTGATTTTTGATCGATTTTATCTAACAACTATTGTAGCCTATCTAAAAGTGTATAACATAGATAACGATTTTGATGTTATCTAGTTGAAACATGTAGCCTTTACATGTTTTGTAAACTTTAATTTTTAAACCTTATTAAGTATTGTAGTATGGATATTCAAATTGAAGCGCCTTGGAAGGTGAAATCTTCCTTAAAGCAAGTGATTACCAAGAAATTGATGAAATTGGTTACGTTTAATGATCGGCTCATTAGAGCAGAGGTTTATTTAAAGTCAGGAGAAAATATAGCTCCAGTGGACAAAGTCGTGGAAATTACCTTGAGGGTACCAGGACCAGATATTTTTGCTGAAAGTTGTGCAGATTCGCATGAAAAAGCAATCGCGGAATGTGCCGAAAAGCTTAGAAGGCAAATTATAAGACAAAAGGAAAAAAGAGCTGCTAGGGCATAATGCAGATTATTCCTTTTAAAAACTCTCTCTGTTATTAAACAGAGGGAGTTTTTTTTCGTACACAAGATAAGTTGACTCTTAAAATGGAATAGATTAGAGTTTGATGAAATAATAAAAGCACGATATGGAAAATAAAGCTGGAGATATATTGATTTCAAGTGAAATAAAATATGATGAGCTAGTACAACAAAACGAAGCAGGGATTTTATTATTGGAGAATGATATAGTTAAATATTCTAATCCTGCTTTCGAAGCTATATTGGGGGCTACTGGTGCAAAAATAAAAGGGACATCAATAATTTCTTGGGTTGCAGGTGATGACCGCCATATATTGAAAGAGGGATTGGATAAAATGCTAAATAAGGAAAAGGAGAAATTTAGTGCCGATCTTTTAATGAAAACTGAAGGGGAGGAAGTCTGTTATTTTTCCTTGCACTTAAAAGTGCTGTCCAGAAAAGAAGGAAGTGTTGAAATTATTGGAGCATCGAGAAATGCTACCTCGCGGATGCTTAAAAAAATAGAGCTCAATCAGACCACTTCGATGTTTGAAGCTTTATATCATAATATTGTTGAAGGAATCGTAATCTATAATTATGCACAGGAAAAAATAATTGAGTCTAATGAAAAAGCTCAAAAAATATTAGGGTATAAAACGGATAAAGAATTTTCAAAAATAACGCGGTTTGAGTTTGTGCCGAAAACATCAAAGTATTTTCCGGGAATAGATTGTCATGAGTTGACTAAGAATCATGGAAAGCGAGTCATGGCTGGAGAAGCTTTTAAAACCCCAGGTGTGTTTTGTAAACAAAATGGAGAGCACATAATCGTAAAAGCGAATGTTGTTCCTACTTTTCGAAATCACGGAGAAGCCTTTATTATTTTTCATGATGTAACAGAGAAAGCTGTAGCTCGAAAAGCGCAAAAAGCGCTGGAAGAACGATATCGTCAAATTTTTGATAATGCGCATGAAGGAATTGTGTATTTGGATATAAAAACAAAGGAACCAATACTTTGTAATGATAATACCTTGAAGCTTCTTGGTCTTTCCTCTTTTGAAGAATTTAAAACCTATTTGAAAGAAGATTTTTTTCTTGAAGACTCGGACACTGGTAATTTTAACAGGAGTTATATAGAAGGGAAGCTGAAAAAAACGTTAATGGAGGGAAGGGTTGAATTGAACCATTGGGTAAAAAAGAAAGGAGGAGAAGTTGTTAGGATTTCTTGTGTTTTGATTAGTGATCAAAGCGATTCTAAAAACCCAAAAGTTATCTCCTTCTTGAGAGATGTAACCCATTTATACAAAACGCAAAAAGCATTAAACGAAAAAAATATAGAACTAAAAAAGTATATAGACTCTAATCTCCAGCTAGAAAATTTCGCCTATTTCGCATCGCATGATCTGCAGACGCCACTGCGATCAATTATTAGCTTTACTCAATTATTACAGAAAAAACTAGACGGAAGACTCGCCGAATCAGAGAAAGAATATATGGATTTTGTAATCTCTGCAAGTAAAAACATGAGGGGTCTGGTCAATGATTTACTTTCCTATTCCAGAGTCAATACCACAAAAATAAATTTGTCAGATGTAAATATAAATTATCTGCTTGAGGAACTTCAATCAGAATTGGCAAGTATCATTCAAGAGAAAAAAGCAGAAATAGTTCTTAGGAACATTCCAGAAAAAGTCTATGCAGATTCAATGAAGTTGAAGCAGGTTTTTCAAAATCTTATTACGAATGCTTTAAAGTTTACTAAAAAAGGTGTTGCTTCTAAAATCAGAATAACCTGTAAAGAACAGGCCACTCAATGGTTGTTTTCAGTAAAAGATAATGGAATTGGTATCGCACCGGAATTTCAAGACAAGATATTTTTGCTCTTTAAGCGTTTGCATGGAAACACGGACTACGAAGGTACAGGAATTGGATTAGCAATGGTCAAGAAAATAATTGAACAACATAATGGTGAAATTTGGCTGGACTCTGAAGAGGGAGAAGGAGCTACTTTCTGGTTCACCATCAAGAAATAGTTTCATAGAAGAAGTAAATCATGGAATAACTTTCCTTTTAAGGAAAATAAAAAAACAGAGAAAAAGAATACCTCCGAATACATAATAATACCAGTGTGAGGGTTTCGTTTTAAGAGGTTCTGTATTTCCATATTGGACAAACGCTGCCCAGTAATAAGGATGGGCATGTAAACGGTCTTCCGTCTGATTCAGATAATCTTCTTTTGCAATTTTTAAAGCATTCTCCTTAGTCTTTCCAGTTTTTAAATGTTCATAATAAGCTAACATAATATCAGCAGTGGTACAGTCATCGACCGACCAGAGGCTCATCAGGACACTAGGGCAACCTGCATAGATAAAGCCACGGGAAAGACTCATAACCCCTTCTCCTTTTTTTAATTCACCAGCTCCCGTATTACAGGCAGAAAGTACGACAAGCGATGCATTTAGTTTTAGATGGTATAAATCATTTTGACTTAAGTAATTGTCCGAAAAGTAAATTCGATTGAATGCGCTATTTTGATTGTCAAGCGTAGTATGCGTAGCAAGGTGGATGATTTGATAATCTCCTACTGTAGTTTTAAAGTCGACCAAAGTAGCATCTTCCTCCAACCGACTGTTTTTAGATTGAAATGCTTTACCGATGTTGTCAACTTCAATGGTGTTACAGGATAATGAACTTAGGTTATACGTTTTTGGATAAGTGCTAAATTCAGGGGCGTAGCCGATAAATATTTCCTCTGCAGGAGTGTTTTTTTTCTCCAGATGCTTAAGCCAAAAAGCGGCAGAATAATTATAACTGATTCCTTGGCTTTTAAATAAATAGGGTAATTTTTTAAAAGAGTAATTTTCTTTGGAAGGGGCTTGAGTAAGTAAAGCTGAAAATGGCAAATAAGCTAAACGGTCATCAGGGATAATGATCAGTGCGCTTATTTCGTCCGATAGCTTCGACAATGGTTTTTCTAATAAGTTTTTATAATGGAACCTCGAGAGTGAAATGAATTCGTCCAGAGATGCTTGAATTCTTTTACTACTTGGTGCGGTAGAAATAGCTGCCCGCATCGCCTCGATATTTTTTTCAAAATCATCCCTTTTGATCATTTGCTCACAGTAAATATTTTTATTAGTAAGCACAAAAGTATAGATGTTTTCCTCGCCTACGAAAAACTCAATTAAAGCCTTGTTGCTTAATTGCAATTGGAGTTCAGTTATTGGTGTTTTCTTTTGTCGGAATTTTAAAGCATAATATTCAGGATAATTTATTTCAAAAAGATTAATGAGTCTGTCATAACTTTCTTTAAAATCAAAGAGTTGGTTTTCTAGATTTTTGATTTTTTGACTATTGTCTTTACCTTTTTCTTGCAAGGTTTCATGGATCATCTTTTCATAAAATGCAATGTCGACTTTTAGGTCATATTCCTGATCCAATAAATTATCTGGAATGCCTGTGGTTCCCATAGCTTCATAGTCCTGCATCGCTTCGAGTAATGCCGCCGCTTT
>CAYXQH010000410.1:0-5947 GCA_964467425.1 uncultured Saprospiraceae bacterium | reverse complement strand
AATAATGGAAACACTTACTAATATTCCATTTTTAAAAGCATTAAGCGATTCTGAAAAAGAGGCTTTGCTTAAAGCATCTGTCATAAAAGAGATTTCTAAATTCAATTATCTATATCTTGAAGATGATACGACTGATAAGTTGTATTTCCTTTTGGATGGTATGATGAAAATTTCTACGCGCTCCGATCAGGGGAGAGAAGCGATCAAAGCTATTTTGCATACACATGAGATTTTTGGGGAGCATGCCCTTACAGGCCAGGACAACAGAAATGAATTTGCAATTGCAATGCTTGATGGTGCAAAAGTCTTAGAAGTAGAGGTAGAATTTATGAAGTCCCTAATGCAACAGAACTACCAGTTTTGCCAAAAAATAGTGAAATTTTTAGGAGACAAAATTAAATCTGTAGAGCAACGTTTAGAAGCGCAGATTTTTTTAAATGCAAAAGATCGAATTATTGATTTTATTAGAGAATCAGCATGTAAACGAGGACATCGGGTAGGTTATGATCATTTGTTAAAAAGAAGTTTGACACAGCAAGAAATTGCTAATTATACCGGGACCAGTCGCCAGACGGTTACGGAAGTATTTAACGAGTTGAAAAAAGCAAATCTGATTTATTTTAATAGAAATAAAATATTAATCAGAGAGAGCTTTAATTTAATTTGTAGTGTGCCGAATTTAAATCCGGAGTAAGCAACCGGAGTACCAGACATAAGCCATACTTATTACAGCAACAAGATTGGATAGCAAGCCAAAGAGTTTCATTTGTTGAAGCGTGTAAATCTTGCTTTTGAAAATAAGCAGCAAGTCAATGACTAGCCATGCGAAGGCAAGTCCCATCATCCCTCCAAAAATATATTCATCGAATACAAATAGCAGGAGTGCCGTTTCGAGCGCTACAATAAAAATAATAATCAGCTTGGTCTTCTTAATCCCAATTTGCGTTGCAGTTGTTTTTCGTCCTGCTTTTCGATCTGGTTCAATATCCATTACTTCCCCAATTAGGTGAGATTGGAAAGCAAATAATAATAAGTAAAAATAAGTTTGCCAGGGGAGGGCTTCTACGCCATTTAGCCAGACACTAAATGGAACCACTAGGAGGTATCCGATTTGACAAACGATTTCTAAAGGTGGCCTGGAACTTAGACCATATTTTGAATGATTGTAAATGTAATTGACGAATAGTAATGCCAAATAGAGGTAGAGCATTTTTAATCCTACCTCCCAAATAAAAAAAGGGAAAGTAACAACTTGAACAAGTAGAATGGCCTTCCAGAGTTTACTCAGTTGCACTTTACTTCCTCTCGCTCCAAACCAAAAGCTATCTTTTCTGGGGTTGGCCTGATCAATTTCGTAATCATTGATGTCGTTCCAACCATAAATCATAAAATTCAAAGGGAAAGTAACATAGAACAATCCAAGCCAAAAATTAGAAGAATTCCAGATATCTAATCCGCTCGTTGGCATTAAGTATAGCCAAAGTGTGGCAAACCACAAACCAGGTCTGGAAACCTTTAACCAAAAGCTTACTTGGTTCATGCTTAATTTTTTTGAAACTTGATTTTACCACCTACGATAGTATAAAGAATTTCAGTATCCAAAATTTCTTCATCAGTGCAGTTAATTAAATCTTTGCTTAAAACAACAAAATCAGCGAGTTTACCCTTAGTAAGGGACCCCTTATCCTGTTCTTCAAAAGCAGCAAAAGCATTACCGAGCGTATAAGAATAAATCGCTTCCGCGCGGGTCATTCTTTGTTCAGGAAAGAACTCCAATCCGGTATCACTACGCTTTCTGGTTACGGAGGCATAAATGCATTCAATCGCACTGATGTCTTCAACCGGAGCGTCTGTACCATTTGCAATAACTACATCATTGTCGAGCAAAGATCTCCAGGGATAAGCACCGAGTCTGGATCGTTTTTCGCCAAGTCTTTTTACAACAAAAGGTGCATCGGAAGTACAGTGAATACCCTGCATGGATGCAATCACACCAAGATCTTTAAAACGTGGAATATCAACAGGGTCCAAATGTTGGGCATGCTCAATTCGCCATCGCAAATCATTGTTTTCGATTTTAGTGAGATACTCCTGATAAATATCTAAAACTTCTTTATTGGCACGATCGCCGATAGCATGTACACAAAATTGCAATTCATTATCAAAGGCAAGTTGAGCGATGTTATTCACTTCTTCAATAGTCGTAGTATTTTGTCCAACAAAATTAGGTTTGTCGTTATACGCTCTTAAAAGCCAGGCTCCAAAAGCACCTAAGGCACCATCCACTTCAGACTTTATGGCCTTACAAGTGAAATGATGATTCCCGGCATTGATCACAGGAAGACCGCCTAAGTTGCCTTTCATGTCTGCATGAGAATGCCGGAGCATTGCCCAAAGTCGAATATCTAATTTACCTTCCTCTGCAAGCTTCGTATACCAGTCTACTTCTTGAAAAGAGGAACCTGCATCTTGAAAAGAAGTTACTCCATTTTCGAGGCATTCTTTCTGCGCAAGTTCTATTCCTTTTAGCCAAAGGTCATATTTTTGATCCTCGGATATTGTATTCAAATATTCCTGATAAGCACTTCGGATAACGGTCATTGCCCGTTCTTCAAAAACACCAATTGCTTCGCCTCTTGTATTACGAACAATCTCTCCACCTGATGGGTTTGGGGTTTCTAAATTAACATTAGCAATTTCCATGGCTTTTTGATTCGCGAAAAGTCCATGTCCACTGGCGTGATATAAAATAACAGGATTGTCAGGGGAAACAGCACTGAGTGCGTCGTGATAAGGGTAGCCGTGAACTTGTTGCTCAAGAGGTGTGTTCCATTTTTCCTGATGCCAGCCACGCCCTTCGATCCATTCTCCAGGCTTCATGGTCTTTGCTTTTTCAGCAACCATGTCTACAATCTCTTGCCAATTTTTTGAAGTTAAAAAGTTTAGATTAATGAGGCTTTTACCAACCCCTGAGAAATGGCCGTGACCTTCTATAAAACCAGGCATTGCAAATTGCCCATTCAGATCTATGGTTTTAGTTTGTTCTCCTTTTAGTTTTTCAATCTCGGCTTGCGTTCCAATTTGTAGGATCCGATCACCTTTGATGGCTACGGCTTCTGCTAAAGGTTGATCGATGTCAACGGTGTAGAATTGACCATTCAATAAAATAGTGTCTGCTGTATCTGGTTCTGAACAACCAAAAAACAAAAAGAGACTAATAAATACAAAAAGGTTGATTTTGTTTTCCATACTAGAAAGGCTATTAAAAGCGAATGTGCTAAATTGCTTTTAAAAGTAGGAAACGAAAACCCAAATTCCAAATAGAAAGATTGTTGAACCCTTAGACTGTATGCTAAGAACTAATCGGGACTAATTGAGCCATGATTTTAGTGTATAGATCTTGAGGTTTGAAAGGTTTGCTAATGTAATCATTTACACCAGCTTCTTTGCTCCTTTCCGCTTCTTGTTTTGAGCTATTTGCAGTCAGCGCAATAATCGGAACCTCACTCTTTTCTCTGATCTTTTTAGTGGCATCAATTCCATCCATTACAGGCATTTGAATGTCCATTAAAATCAGATCGTAACCATGCTCCACATGTTTTTCATATCCCACTAATCCATTTTCAGCGATGTCTACACTTACTAATTCGGACCAGGTAGTCAATACCTTTTTGGTTGCTATTTGATTTAGAAAATGATCTTCAACCAATAGGATTTTTAATGGAACTTCAGGTTTGTGGTTTTTATTAAAGGAAAGTTGTTGGACTATTTTTACAGGAATGGCAAACTGATAAGTCGTATTTTTTTCTGAGCTTTGAATGTCGTATGTTCCTTTTAGAGTTTTTATTAATTTCGAAACAATAGCCATGCTCATCACAGATTTATCATCATTGTTTTCTTCTGAATTATAAACTTCTAAAACCTTTTCGGCTTCTAAAAATTGTTTAATTTTTTCTTTTGATAAAACTTGAGAATTATCTTCAATTTTGAAAATGATGTCTGTTGAGTTTTCATTTTGGTTGGCTAAATCACAGTGTAGTGTAATTTCTCCTTTCTTTTCAGTTTCTGCTATAATGTTATCAATTAAATTATAAAGTATTTGAGTGATTTTATTAGAATCCGAAACTATTCTTTTTGGTATTTCATCTGAAAAATGAATACTGAATTCAGACCCAATATTATCCGTTTTTATTTTTATAACTTTTTCAACACTATGCAAGAAATCATTTAAAGAAATTTCTTCCTCTACTACCTTAAGCTCTTCGGACATCAGAAGACTAAAATTCAATAAATTATTCGTCATTATAGATAGGTCGTCAACTGAAGTTTTAAGACCTTCCAGGTATTCTTGTTGCTGGGTGTTGATGTCGCTATTTTCCAGCAAATAAACTAAATTCACTACCGAGTTAAGAGGCGTTCGAATATGAAAACTCATGTCGGCAATCGCTTCTTCTTTCAATCTGGAAGTACCAGAAGAAATATTTTTCTCGATAATTAATTGCTCCGAAACTTTTCGTTCAGTGATGTCTTGAACGGCACCTACTAAGAGAATTTTATTGTTGACATTTTCAAAGTAAACTTTTGCCTGGATCGACACATGCTTTATCGTTCTACCATCAATAACAATTCGATGTTCCAGTTTGTGCAAAGTCCCATCTTTTGTAGAGTTTTCAAAAAAGGACTCGACCATCTGCTTCTCGTCCATATGGACATAAGAAAGATAGTCAGAAAGGGTAGGTTTTATACTTGACGGCTTGTATCCAAAAATCCGGTAAACCTCATCTGTCCATTTCATGGAATTTGAAACAATATCCATCTCCCAGTTTCCAAACTTTGCCATCTCTTGCGCTTCAACAAAACGTTTTTCACTAATTGCAAGATTCTGTGCTGTTTCTTCTAATTGCAATTGAGTTTTAAAACGATGCAAAGAGTACCGAATAGAGCGGCCAAGAATTTTTCCATCAAATTGACCTTTGACGAGGTAATCTTGTGCGCCAGCTTTTATAGCTTGATTTCCTACAATCTCATTGTTAGCTCCAGTAAGTACGATGACCGGAACTAATGGAAATTTTTCAAGAAAGTTTGTTAGTGTTTTAAAACCAGTACTGTCAGGAAGAGAAAGATCTAATAAAACAATGGAAATGGTCTGGTTTCTAAGGAGATCTATACCGTCAAAATAGGTCTCTGCGTGATACAGTTCATGTTTGACAGAAGCATCTTTAAGGAGGATTTTGACAAGATTATAATCGCCATGGTTATCCTCAATGATTAGGATATTCGTTTTCGAATTTGTATTCATAGTCAGTTAAGTGTTCTTACGGTGGTTTTTTTGGGAGCGTTCTATTTTAGATCACTCATTGCTTAATCAACCATGGTTGGTAATATGGCTGTTGATAACCAGAAATCTTCAATTTTTTGAATAACATCAAAAAATTTGTCAAAATCGACAGGCTTATTTATGTAGCAATTTACATGAAGATTATAACTCTTCAAAATATCTTGCTCTGCATTTGACGTTGTTAATACAACTACAGGAATTCGCTTAAGCGTTTTATCGGTCTTGATTTCTTGTAAAACCTCTCTTCCGTCTCTCTTTGGAAGGTTTAAATCCAAAAGAATCAAATCAGGAGTAGTAACTTCTGAATATTGATCTTCTTTCTTTAAGAATTTTACAGCTTCAACACCATCCATGACTACGTCAAGATTGATGGCAAGTTTTCCTTCTTTAAATGCTTCTTGAGTTAATCTAACATCTCCAGGATTGTCTTCTATTAGTAAAATATTCACAGGCCTATTTTTTTTAATCATTTTGATAAAATTACTGTTAATAGTACGTTATTCAGCATATTAAAGTTGCATGAATTAATAAGACTGAACTCGATTTTGAAATTGTAAATGGTAAGATGTTTCCTTATTGTTTGTTTGTTTGTTTAAACTCCCTAAAAAG
>CAYXQH010000409.1:1595-5957 GCA_964467425.1 uncultured Saprospiraceae bacterium | reverse complement strand
GAATCCAGCGCATTGTATTCTCCTAACTCATAATACATGCATAACAACATCCGTCTGGCATCCAGGTTATTCAGTACATCATTAAAATCTACTTTTTGAAGCAGCTTCATCGCATTTTCATAATCCGGTTTTTGAAAATAGAAAAAGGCAAGATTATAGGTGAAGGTATTCTCACGTTCTGTAGCAGGAAGATAAATCTTATGCGATTTCAAAAAAGATTCAACCCAATCAAATTCTTTTAGTGCCAAGCCTAATCTGGATACATTGGTAAATGCAAACTTTGAGATAAATCCATTTTCCAATAACACTTTATTTTCAATAGCGGATTTATAAAATTCAAATCCTTCGCGAATAAATTTTCGATTACCTTTATTTAATCGCTTAATACAACAATTAATCGCCAAAAGGTAAATAGCTCTACTCTCCGTTGGAGGAAAGTCAGACCAATGTTTTCCAATTAAGTCCTTTAATCGATTAAAATATTTTTCCTCCGTTAAATCCCCTAAGGCTCTATAAATGTTATAATAAATTTCAATTGCAGGTTTATCAGAATAATCCGTTTCTTCTACATGTTTTAGAATTTCATTCAAGAAATTCATAGAATAATTTTTCTGCATGATAGCCTGTACAGAAAGAACCCCGCAACTTTGTTTTAAAATATCAGAAATATAAAAAAACGTTAGTTCGTCAATAGACTTTTGAAGCTGAGGATCCTTCGTTCGCATTTTTTGTGTAGGGTATGCCTCTACTTCTTCCGTATAAAGTAAATAATTATTAAAATGGTAATGCGTATTCCGATAAGGCTGCTTCTCCTGCAAACCCATCGCAAAACTTAATTCTTTTTTAAATAACTTTTCTATTCCTCTTTTTCTAAAAGTACGGCATATCAAAACCTGAGTATAAGATTTGTCGATTGACAACTCCTGTTGAATCAAAAATTCTTTTAAAGCTTTCAATAAAAAGGACATAATGTATCTCATCTGACTATCATTATATTCCTTTGAAGGAAAAATACGTTTCCACGCCCTATCTTTAGACAAATTTCCAGTAGAGAACTCTCTGCTTTCTGCTAAAATTTCATACAAACGAACCACTTCTAAACGCCTGTTAAAGTAAGGAGACCGTACAAAAAGGTCGAAATCTTTAATTTCTTTATTCGAAAGACTATTAAATACGTCAATAAGTTTGCTATTTTTCATTAAAAAAATATAAATATGTTTGACAAATTATTTTAAATATAGCTTTTATCGTTACAAAAAACGCATTTTTCATAAATACTCTTTGACAAAGTCTGATTTTTGTAATTGTTTTAACTAAAAAGAGTTCTCATATTTGATATTGTAAGCCGCCAACAACATGAATAAACTAAACCTAATATCAACCATCCTCCTTTTAGCTTTCAGCTATACCCTCTCTGCGCAGTGGGAAGAAACCTTTGGTGGTTCGAATGTAGAATTAGGTTATTCTGTCTTACAAACCCCAAATGGAGACTTTCTTTCCTGTGGTTATACGACCTCTTTTGGAAATGGAACAGATGAAGCAGTCTATATCGTTCGATCAGATATTGACGGAACAACTATTTGGGAGAAAACACATGCTCTTCCAGATGCTAGCATCTATGGCCAATCATTGATCGCAACATCCGATGGAAATTATATCATTGCTGGCTATATCGTCGAAAACAACTCCAATGAAGATTTTTATCTTTTAAAAATAAATCCGGATGGAGAGAAAATATGGGATAGTGTTTTTGAAGGGCCGGGAAAAGATTTTGGTTACAGAGTAATTGAAACCTCTGACAATGGATTTGCTATCGTTGGCGAAACACGTGACCTGCTGAACAATCAGCGAGACATGTACATCGTAAAAACTGATGCTAGTGGTATAGAAGAATGGAATGAGCGAATTGGTGGATTACTTTTTGACATTGCCTACTCCTTAATCCAAACCAATACCGGAGAATATATTTTATCTGGTTACGAAACAACAGTAGTTGCTAATGACACTACTAGAAACGCCGTTTTAAAACGAATCAGCACAACAGGAGAAGAATTAGAAACCTATCCTTTAGGTGAAGCGATTTCAGTCGCAGGAGCGGAAGTTGTCCTTTCAGATGATGATAATTTTATTACAGCGGTTTATAATGATACCACTGTAAATCTAAAAAAAGTAAGCCCAAGTGGCGTGATTGAATGGTCAGAAGAGATAGATAGTTTTTTCATTGCACCGGGACCTTCTCTCATTAAGACTTTAGATGGTGGCTACTCTGTAGTAGGAAGAGCATTTATTGATTTGCCAGGAGTAAACGATGATCATTTTGATCTCAAAATAGTACGAACAGATAACACAGGTGCTATCCAATGGCAAAAAACACACGGTAGCCCATTAGGGAACGAAGCCGCATTCGGAGTTGACAATGCACAAGCAGGAGGATTTGGAATCCTTGGTTTTACGACAGGCTTTGGTGCTGGCTCTTTAGACTTTTATCTTTTACACACAGATGCACTTGGAAATTCATTAAACAATTATATCAACGGAAATGTATATCATGACCTTGATGAAGACTGCACTTTTGATGCAGGTGAATCAGGTTTGAGTACATGGTTAATAGAAGCTATTGGAACTACAACTACTTATTATGGTCTTACAGACGAAGTCGGAAACTATGAGATTGCTGTTAAATCAGGAACATACGACCTTAATCTCATTCCACTAAATAGTAACTGGCAAAGCTGTGTAAGCGGCACCAATCTATCTCTCAATGCGCCTCATGAAACAGCAACGGTAGATTTCCCACTTCAGTCTGTTTATGAATGTCCGGTTTTAGAAGTTGATATTTCTACCCCATTTCTAAGAAGATGTTTTGACAATCGCTACACCGTACATTATTGTAATGATGGAACCATGTTAGCAGAAGATGCGAAGATAGCAGTTGAACTAGATCCGTTTTTAAACTATATCGACCATACAAATCCTAGCCCCCCTACCATAGATGGCAACACCTATACGTTTGACGTAGGAGATTTGGATATTGGAGATTGTGGTACGTTTTATATCGACGTCAATGTTGATTGTGACAATACCTTACTAGGACAAACACATAGTGTAGAAGCGCATATTACGCCGGATACATTTTGCGTACCTGAAGAACCATGCTGGGATGGAGGAAGTATTGAATTAGATGCGGTTTGTATTGATGACAGTGTTCATTTTACGGTTAAAAACATCGGGACAGCAACCATTTTAAATACACTTGGGTATATCGTCATAGAAGATCATGTTATACTTTACGAACAACCTTTTAATGACAATATAGATGCTCAAGGCCAAGAAGTTATTTCTCTTCCTGTAGAAGGACAAACTATACGTATTGAAGTTAATCAACCGCCATGTCACCCAGGGCAAAGTACACCTGCAATAACCGTTGAAGGATGCGGATTGGTTGATCCAAGTGAAATTAGCTTAGGCTATTTAACACAGTATTTCGAAGACGATAGCAATCCTTTTGTCTCTATAGACTGTCAGGAAAACATCGGAAGTTGGGACCCTAATGATAAACGCGGTTTCCCCAAAGGCTATGAAGACCAACATTTTATTGAAGCTAATCAAGAGCTCGACTATCACATTCGGTTTCAAAATACTGGATCTGATACAGCGTTTCGCGTGGTCATTAGGGATACCCTTTCCGAATGGTTAGATCCAACAGACATTCAGATTGGCGCAGCAAGTCATGAGTATACGGTAGAGGTGTATAGATCAAACATTTTAAAATTCACATTTGAAAACATCAATCTACCTGACAGTACAACGAATGAAGTCGCTTCGCATGGTTTTGTTAAATACCGCATCGCACAACAGGTCGATAATCCGGTTGGAACAGAAATCTTTAACAGCGCAGCAATTTATTTCGATTACAATGTGCCGGTGATCACTAATGTGACCAAGCACACCATCGGCGAAAACTTTATTGTATTAAGTACTGACAGACACATTTTTGTTCCAGGTATTTCGGTTGATTATTATCCGAACCCTTTTAAGGACGAAACCACTTTTGAAATCAAGTATGACAATGAGGTAGCGATTTCAAACTTTGATACTAAAACATTCCATCTACACGACGCACAGGGAAGACTGGTCAGAAGTGAATCTTTTGATGGAAACAAATTCCAGTTCCAAAGAAATGGACTGGCACCAGGAATATATTTTTTCAACATTGAAAATAATAAAGAATTAATTATTGGCGGGAAGCTAATCGCACATTAGACCAATGCAGTAGGTGGCGAAAGAGCCGATCCTACTGCATTTTTTTTATTTCTCGGATATGTTAATTCAAACTCCTCTCCCCCTGATTACCTGATTACC
>CAYXQH010000409.1:0-1495 GCA_964467425.1 uncultured Saprospiraceae bacterium | reverse complement strand
CCTGATTACCTGATTACCAAATCTAAAGATTTTCCAATTTTTCAATCAACCATTTTTTCTCTGTCAATGGTGAAGCCTCTTCGATTTCTTTTTTCAATTTTGTCTTTTGCGATTCTGAAAAGGGATTAACCTTTACCAGCTTTTTAGTCAATCGAATAATGTTTTTATAGTTCGAACGATGATAACCAATCACCTTTTTTCTAACCAAAAATGTTCGCATACTTTCTAACAAAGATTCTAGAACATCCAATTCTTCTTGTTCATAAAACATTTGAAGCTGCATGACTTTTGCGTTTAGATTCATCAAAATATCATCATACTCTACCTGACTAAATAATCGCTGCGCTTTGTCGTATTCTTTTTTAAAAAAATGTAACCGCCCCAAACTATAACTCACAATATTTTCCCGATATTTCTCTTCTAAATATTTTTGATAATCGCTTATAAAAAATTCAATCCAATCAAATTCTTTGAGGTTGGTACCAATGGTTACTACATTTATAAAAGTATACCTTGATAATACCCCTTCATCAAATAACACTTTTAATTCTAAACCCTGCCTAAACATTTCAAAAGCTTCTCGTAGATAATGAGGGATTCCGGCATTGATTCGCCCTACACAATAATTAATAGCCAACAGATAAATATCCCGAAGTTCCGATTTCGGAAACAAATAGCTAGAGGTAGTTAATTCATGTTTGAGATTTAAAAAATGACTCTCATCCTCTTTCTCTGTTTGAGCCATATAACTATAATAATACATGGCAATAGCCGGAACATTCAAAAAGTCTTTCGTTTTTACCACTTCTAAAACATCATCCAACATTCCAATTTCATACTCCTGTTTTTTGTAAACCGCCTGATGTGCAAGCATCAAACAACATTGCCTCAATTTATCTGCTATATAGGTGGCATCCAAAGCATTAGACATCTCCTGAAGATTCAACTCCAATCGTTTCACCCCACTCAAATAATAGTATTGTTCTTGCTGTAAAAAGTACTCATTTCGTAGAAAACTACCGTTTCGATATTCATGTTTCACCTGTAGTTTTTGCGTTTCTCGAAGGTTTTTCTGAAATGCTTTCCCCAATTTTCGCTTACGAAAGACATTGGCAAGTGCCGTATGTGCTCGAATATCGTCATCTCTGAGTTGTTGATAGATCAAAAACTCCTCAAGGCATTTTGTCGTGAAGTACATAGTTTGCCTCATTTTTGCATCATCATAGGCCTCTTTAGGGAAAATCCACCGGTAAGCAGCCTCTTTTTCCAGAAATTCGTCGTTATTAAGATGATTATCTTCCAATAAGTACTTAAAAAGTCTAGCAACATCTTTGCGTTGGTTATGTATTGGAGAAATCATCCACTTTTGTAGATCCCTAAACTCCTTTTTTGTACAAGTCTTTAATATTTTGACCAAAAGGCTTTTTTCCATTTAAAAAAATGTTAATATATTCAACATTAAGGATTTTTAGAATAAAAATAAACAAACATAAAA
>CAYXQH010000408.1:0-5975 GCA_964467425.1 uncultured Saprospiraceae bacterium | reverse complement strand
AACAAAAAGCCAAGAAAGCGATCAATAATTTACGATTTCTATGGGGTTCTTTTTTATTAAATAAAAGAATAGAAAGACTGGCTGTTGAAAAAATATAAGGTGTGATCACCGAAAGGGTAGACAGCGTCATCATGAACGTAAAAGCAGCGACGAGACTTTTTGAAAAATTGACCATCATCAAAAGGGATACTAAAATACTGGAAATAAAAATACCTATTGCGGGTGATCCATTTTGATTGATTTTACCAAAAACCGCTGGAAATAATTTATCATTTGCCGCAGCAAGAGGAATTTGTCCTTGGATTAAAATCCATCCGTTTAATGCACCAATGGTAGAAATAACCGCTCCCGCTGCAACAATATATTTGGCAGCATCTCCCCAAAACAAAGCAGCAGCATCAGCAAAAGGAGCAGTCGAATTAGCTAAGACTTCTGGCGGTACAATGCCCATAATCGCAGCTGAACTCAAAATGTAAATAAAGATAGTCAAAAGCGTTCCGGTAATGGTTGCTCTCTTGATTGTACGTTTTGCATTTTCAATATTAGAACTCGGAATGGTTGCGCTTTCCATTCCAAGAAATGCAAACAAGGTTAGCATAGTCGTATTGGTGATCGCAGACAGACTCGTTTCACCACTTAAATTAAAAGGAATAAAGTGATCGCTTTTTAAATAAAAAATACCCACTAAGCCAATAAGTAAAATCGGCGTGACTTTCAAGATCGTCGTAATGAGTTGAATGAAACCTACCGTTTTAATTGGTTTAGAATTAATCCATGAAAAAAACCAAATAAAAGATAGCCCAGTGAGAATGGAAGCCAAGGGACTTTCTGCTAATCCTGGAAAGAATACAGAAAGATAACCTACTAGTGCTACTGCTATAGCTGCGTTGGTGCTCCATATTGAAATCCAATAACCCCAGGCGACTAAAAAAGCAGGAAAATCTCCAAGGTTTGTTCGAGTATAGGCATAAGGTCCACCATTTGAATTAGGTAAAAGGCGACTAAGATTTCCAAAGACTAATGCCAATAAGATAGCGCCGATGGAAGAGCAGATCCAACCAATCAAACTAATACCACCATAAATAGCTAATGACGCAGGTAATAAAAATATTCCTGAGCCGACCATGTTTCCAACAACTAAGGCAGTGCTAGACCAATAACCTATTTTTTTATTGGACATTTTGTTTTGGTATTTACGCTTTATTGATCAAGATTCCAGGTAAAGAATATTCCAAAGTTATAATTATTTAGGTCTATTTCAAGATTGGTTCGGATACGATTTCGTCTGGCGTATAAATAAGGCTCTTTATGGAGTCGAAAAAGATAACCGCCATAAAAACCAACGGTCCAATAAGCACCTGGATGGTAGGAGGTATTATTCTTTGGATGTATTTTAAAAGCAATATCGGCACCAAGATAGCCTGTTGCCTGATTGAATCGAAGATCGAGGTCACGGTTTTTAAGGTACTGGCTTAAAGGAATACCAGCTTCTTTTTCATAATTTAATAATCGGTATTTATACCACTTTACACCCACATTTGGTTTAAAAAGAAAACGGCGTGAATCAATTACCCGGTAGCCTAAACTCAACGTCCATTGTGTCTTTATAACTTCCATGTCCAAAGAATCCGTATCAAATTCAGAAAATAGAAGACCATAGCCAAAACCAATCGTTCTGCGTTTATAAATATTAGTCAATTCCATATTGATGACACCATGAAAACCATTTAGAATGTCGGTATTGTATTTCCCGATCTCATCGGAAAATTGATCGAAGCTTGGAAAAATTAAATCCATCTGCATAGCCATTCGAAAACTTTTTTTCCTTCTACCTCTTCTATAATACGTTGGAAGATTTTGCAGACTATCTGATGATTGAAGAACGATGTTCTGAAATTGAGTAATTGTATCAATCGAGTGGATCGACAGCGACTTATGTCTATGAGATTGAAAGGTTATTGTTTTTTCCAAATCTTGATCTACTAGTATATGGAAATACCCATTTTTATCAGAATAGATTTGGTTTGAATAGTCGGTTTGATAGATGCTGACCGCTGGGATTGGATTATTAAAGGTGTCTTTTACACATCCTATAACTAGGTTTTGACTATGTAAAAAAGAAGAGAAAAACAGGAGTAAAAGAGTGTAACAAATTGGTTTCATATTACGGACATTTTAGCTTTTTAATAGTAACGCATATTTAAAAGATTAATTTTTTCATCAAAAAGGTGTGCGCTCTAAAAATTGGTAAAAATATTGTTATAAAATTTAATATGTAATTAGACTAAGGGTAAAGCCATTTTTGAGTGTATTACTATTGGAAAAGCTATAAAAACCTCGTTTTAAGACGATAAACCTGGTTTTATATAATTTTTTCAATGGTGTTTATCCAGGATAATTCAAATTTTATTTTCAAAAAACCACCTTTTATGAAAAAACCATTATTGCTATTCACGCTCTTTAGTTTACCTCTTCTTCTCTTCAGTCAAATTTATAATGATTATATCGGTACAGGACATGATGAAGGAGTAATTATTACAAGCAGTCATCAATCCTCTTCAAATCAAACGACTATCAATGGGTCAGGTCATGCAAAAGACTTGGCAGGAGCTTCCAGATTTCTGTCTCATGCTACACTTGGCGGTAGTCTTGAAGATATAATGTATGTAGAATCAGTAGGTTATGAAGATTGGCTAGAGGAGCAGTTTAATATGCCAATGACTTCTTATTTTGAAACAGTGGAAGAAATCGATCCTATTTACTATGACTATTATATTCAATTGGGAGGTGATCCTGAAGAATATTATATCAACTCCATTCCATTTAGATATGCCTGGTCACATGTAACTCAAACGGCTCCAGATGTACTTCGCCATCGAATAGCATTGGCTTTGAGTGAGATTTTAGTGATTTCTACGGATTCTGATTTATCAGAACGAGGCTATGGAATAGCCAGTTATTATGACGTATTATCCGAGCATTCATTTGGAAATTATAAAGATTTATTGATGGAGGTCTCCCTACATTCTTCGATGGGGTTTTATTTAAGTCATTTCAATAATCCAAAATCCGACCCGATCAATAATGTTCATCCAGATGAAAATTATGCCAGAGAGATTATGCAATTGTTTTCAATAGGCTTGTACGAATTGAATTTAGATGGATCTCGTCAGTTGGACAATCAAAATGCTTTTATTCCAACCTACGATAATGATGATATAAAGGAATTAGCGAAAGTTTTTACTGGCCTTGGAATGACCGATTGGATTCTTCCGGATATCCCACAACCGCCTGCTTTTGGTTATCCATTCTTTTTTGTAGATGCTGCTTTACCGATGACGATGTATGAAGAGTTTCATGAGCAAGGTGAGAAGACCATTATTGGAGATTTTGTAATTCCTGATGGGCAGACGGGGATGCAGGATATCGAAATGGCTGTTGAACATTTATTTAATCATCCGAATGTTGGTCCTTTTATTAGCAATCTTTTAATCAAGCGATTAGTGAAATCGAGCCCAACTCCGGAATACATTTCCAGAGTTGCTACTGTTTTTAATGATAATGGAAATGGTGTTCGTGGAGATTTAAAAGCCGTGGTTAAAGCTATTTTATTGGATGAAGAGGCGCGTTCTTGCGAGTGGATCGATCATCCATCTAATGGTAGATTAAAAGAGCCCATTCAACGTTACACCCAATACGTGAAAGCTTTGAGAGCAGAAACACCATCCGGTTGGTTTTGGAATCAAGGTTTTGCATTTGAATATTTATTGGATCAATATCCTATGCATTCGCCTACTGTTTTTAATTTCTTTTCTCCTGATTACCAACCAAATTCAGATTTTGCGGATGAGAATTTAACAGGGCCTGAATTTCAAATATTCAACTCTTCTACTTCATCTTCTTATTTCAACTGGATTTATTATATGTCTTTGGTTGATTTTAATAATGAAATTCCCGAGCAAGAATTTGATCAGCTAGGTGTTTTAGAAGATTACAAAGCCTACCTCGTTATTCCTGATTTGGAAGAATTAGCAACTAAGCCGGATGCTGTTGTTGATTATCTGGATATGGTTTTAGGGCATGGTAATATGTCTGATGCTACAAGGACTACGATTGAACAGTCTTGTGAACCTTTGGTAGATTTCCCAGAGTTCTTATTGAAAATGGCATTTTATCTAACGATGGTGTCGCCTGATTATGTAATTATGAAATAGGGCTATTAAAGTTAGCAAGTTAGATTTCTATCCATCTTTTTATCAAGATTTAAAAATCAGTAAAATGTCTAAAAGAAATATATCACGAAGAAAATTTTTAGGAGAGGCTTCCTGTGCTGCAATAGGAACGACCACTTTATTGAACTCCATTATGAACTTAGGAATGGCAAGTGCCTTGTCCAGACCAATAGTAAAACCATCAGGAAACTATAAAGGGATGGTTTGTATTTTACTATCAGGTGGAAATGATTCCTTTAATATGCTTATACCAAAAGGTGCAGAGTATAGTGAGTATGCAACAGTGCGAAGTAACCTGGCTATTCCACAAAACGATATCATTGGTCTAGATCCAAATACCCCAGGCATGAGTTTAGGGATTCATCCTGCTATGTCTGATATTCATACTTTATTCGATCAGGGGAATGTGGCTTTCCTTTCCAATGTAGGCACTTTAGTTCAGCCTACGACCAAAGCAGAAATTTTAAATAATACAGCGAATCTACCTTTAGGACTTTTGTCCCATGCCGATCAGGCAATGCATTGGCAGACCTCTATTCCGCAAGAGCGTTCGAATATTGGATGGGGTGGTAGAATGGCAGACATCCTGCAATCAATGAATTCCAGTCAGGATGTTTCCATGAGTATTTCACTGAGTGGAAATAACATTTATCAAACGGGGAATAGCGTAACGCCTTTTACCATTAATGTCGATACTGGAGCAGTTGGTGTTTTAGGTTATAATGAAACTGATCCTTTTCATCAACTCATGACATCAGGTGTAAATAGTCTCTTGAATCAAGAGTATCAGGATGTTTTTAAACAATCTTATGCAAACACAGTAAAGAATTCAATTGAGAGTAATGAAAATTTTAACGAGTCTATTCAAAATATTTCTCCTTTCAATACCTCTTTTTCAGATCATTATTTTTCTCAAAGTATGTTAATGATTGCTCGATCAATTGCAGCAGCAGAAGCATTAGGGCAGGAACGACAAACGTTCTTTGTTCAATTGGGAGGATTTGATACCCATGATGGATTATTGGAAGATCATGATTCTTTGCTGGGAATATTAAACAATGGGCTAAGTGAATTTTTCAATGCGCTCGATGAAATAAATATGAACGATTGCGTAACAACGTTTACGATTTCTGACTTTGCACGAACCTTAACTTCTAATGGAAATGGAACTGATCATGGTTGGGGAGGAAATGCATTGATTATGGGTGGAGCTGTAAACGGAAAAGAAATCTATCGGGATTACCCAACATTAGGACTGGACAGTGATCTGGAAATTGGAGGTGGAGGAATTATTATTCCGACTACTTCAGCAGATGAATACTTTGCAGAGTTAGCGCTTTGGTTTGGTGTATCTACTTTTGATTTGCCAATGATCCTACCGAATATAGGAAATTTTTATATGGTAGGAAGCCAGGATTGGCCGATCGGTTTTATGCAGCCTTAGTCTTTAACCTTAATCTCCTTTTAAATCAAAAAAAATGAAAAATATATTAATTCTATTTGCGCTTTTATTCTGCTTTCAAGGCTTTGGACAGTGCCTTGATGAAACACATACTCCTTTTAATGAGGATAGTTGGTTGTCCTGCGAAACATTCGCAAATCCTAATCCACTAAGACCAGCTGGTCATTGGATTCGTTATGATTTGGGATTTGAATATATTCTTGATTCGACCTATATCTGGAATTATAATGTATGGGGAAAGAGCGAAGCAGGTATTAAAGAGGCAGCGATCGATTATTCCA
>CAYXQH010000407.1:0-5975 GCA_964467425.1 uncultured Saprospiraceae bacterium | reverse complement strand
GTATAACGTATTTTTTAGTTATAAATCGTAATAAATAGTTGCAAAACTATAAAAAACGTTTTACCTTTGAATGGTCATGATAAATATCAGGCTTGCAACCATGTTGTTTTTAATGTTAAGCGTAACCATTCTGAAAAGTCAGGATGCGGATACGTATGTGGCAGACATTGCAGAATCCTATAAAAAAGGAATTGAACTAATGACTGCGAATAGATATGCTGAAGCACTTGACTATATCTATGAGTGTCAACGAACGGATGGTGAAAATCTTGATTATTTAAATCGACTGGGTTACTGCTATTTGCAATTGGGAAACTTTAGAGAATCCAAATATGCTTTTTCGGATTTACTTAAAAAAGATTCGCTTAATATTTCTGCATTAAGCAACCTGGCAATAATTGCAGAAAAAGAATTAAACTATAAAAGTGCAGCAGAATATTATGGTGAGCTGATTAACCTGGATTCAACCAATGCCTATTATTTTAGAAAAGGTGCTTTGGTTGCTTCGAAAAGAGGAGATCCGATTGTTGCGACTGCTTTTTTTAATAAAGCACATTCTTTAAACGAAAAGGATATTGCGACTATTACTGATTTGGCTTCCGCTTATCTTGAATTAAAAGCATTTGATTATGCACAAGAGATTATCGAAAAAGGGATGGTATTAGATTCTTTAAATATCAGGGTCTTATATACCAATGCACGGATTAAAAATGCCTTTGATGACTACCCCGCTATCATTCGATCGATTAGCAAAGCAATGGAATTAGGTGATTCAACTAATTATTATTCGATGATGATTAGTGTTGCTTATTTAAAAACGGATCAACTGGATGAAGCGATTTACCATCTTAATCGAGTGATTGCCAGAGAGCGAGATTCAGAGCATACGCATCATTATTTAGCAATGGCTCACGAGTTAAAAGGGGAGTTCGATAAATCAGTGGAGCATTATGAAATAGCAATTGAGAAAGGAATTTCAAAAAAAGTGCCTCGCTATCATGAAGACTTGGCAAAGCTATACGAAAAGGCCAATAAATTTTATAAAGCCTATGAAAACTACAAAGCGGCTTATGATTACAAGCCTAAAAAAGAGTTGCTTTTTCATATAGCACATAATGCAGACCGATATTATAAAGACAAAAATATTGCAATGCGCTACTATAAAAAATACGAAAAAACAAAAGATTTAAAATACAAGGAATATACGACGCAGCGAATGAAACAGCTGAAAGAAGTTATTCATCAGATGAAGAAGTAAACTTGCTATATATGAAACGGTTAACTAAGGCAGAAGAAGACATTATGCAAATCATTTGGCAGCTTAATCGCTGTACGGTAAGTGATGTTCGAGATTTTATTGCTAAAGAAAATGGAGAAAAAAAACCACCCCATAGCACCATTTCTACGATTGTTCGCATCTTAGAAGAAAAAGGCTTTCTTGACCATAAGGCCTATGGTCGTACCTATGAGTATTTTCCAGTGGTGAGTAAAGCTGATTATAGTCGTCGAACACTCAAAAAATTTGTCAGTGATTATTTCGAAGGCTCCATGAATGAACTAGTCTCTTTCCTCGTAAAAGAAGAAAAGATCGACATGGAGGAGCTCTCAAAGCTGCTCCAGGATTCTGATAACAAAGAAAACGAATGATCATGATTAACTACCTTACTCAAGTCACTATCTGCTGGGGATTGTTTTTTCTGCTCTATGCTGTTTGGTTGCAAAAGGAAACCTTTTTCCGTGCCAATCGATGGTATCTTCTGATAACACTAATCGCTGGCCTTATTATTCCGCTTATCGAGTTTCAAATTCCAATAAATACGCCTTCATCTGAAGTATTAAATCCCGCTTATTTTTTAGAAACAATTACTGTTACAGCTCAGGCTTTTGAAACAAACTTGGAGGAAATCGTTATCACTCCGGTGAATGAAAGCTGGAGTATGCAGTTTGTTTTGCTAAGTATTTATTGGTTGGGCGTTTTGTTTTTTGCAAGTCGGTTTATATACGGCGTGTTTCAAATCGTACGCTTGGCATACAGTGGAAAGATTGTTAGAAAACAACAGTATATACTCGTAAAAACAAATGAAGTCCATCTCCCTTTTTCATTTATGGATTATATGTTTTGGAGCGAAAAAGTAGCGTTCAATCAGGAAGATCATGAAAAAATCCTGCGTCATGAATTATCGCATATTAGAGGGAATCACAGCATCGACGTTTTAATAACAGAGCTATTATGTATCTTCCTGTGGTGTAGCCCATTTATCTTTTTATATAAAAAAGCACTAAAAAATATTCATGAGTATCTGGCAGATGATGCCGTTTTAAAAGATACTCCTACAAAAAAATACGGCCAATTACTGCTGAAGCAATCACAATCCGGATTACAGATTGCACAAGCGAATAATTTTATTCACTCACAATTAAAAAATCGTATCATAATGATGACTAAAACCAAATCACAGCGATACTCTTTGTTGAAGTATACTGCGATACTACCCTTATTTCTTCTTTTGGTCTTTTCTATTTCTGCAAAAAATACATTCGCAGATTTTTCACCAGATATTATTGAACAATCAATTGTACAGGATACAATTCCTGTTGTTCAGGATAGCGAATCAGACGAAGTTTTCAATGTAGTAGAAGAAATGCCTCGTTTTAAAGGCTGCGAAGAATTAGCAGAATCGGAACGAAAAGCTTGTGCAGATAAAAACATGTTGATGTTTGTTTATAAAAATATCAAATATCCTGCTGAAGCTCGGAAGAATGGAATTGAAGGAACAATCGTGACTAGTTTTATTATTGAAAAGAATGGAGAAATTACGGAGCCAAAAATTCTACGTTCTATTGGAGGCGGTTGTGATGAAGAAGTGCTTCGTATAGTCGAATCCATGCCTGCTTTTATTCCAGGTAAACAACGTGGAAAAAACGTTCGGGTTAAATATATGCTTCCTGTAAAATTCAAACTAGAAGGTGATACTAAAAAACCGAATAGCAATCTAGCTGAAAAGATAGAGAAAAAATTCCCGGAAGGAAATGTCTTGTATGTGTTGAACGGAAAGGTGGTGAATAGTTTAGAGCATCTTGATCCAAAAGATATTGAAAAAATCAATGTGTTGAAAAATGAAGCAGCTATTGAAAAATATGGAGAGAAAGGAAAAGACGGAGTAATTGAAGTGATTACAAAGTATCAGAATGCACCTGTAGTTGTTGGCTTTGGAGAAGCACCTCCACCGCCACCGTCAGCACCACCGCCACCGCCACCTGCACCAGCAGAGCCAATTGAAGGGGAAGAGATATTTATGGTTGTTGAAAAAATGCCGCTCTTCCCTGGAACAGCAGATCGAGATGCTTCTAATAAAGGGTTACTACAATTTATTTATAAAAATTTAAAATACCCAAAAGCTGATAGAGAGCTTGGTATTCAAGGCACTTCCGTTGTGAAATTTATTATCACAAAAGACGGAACTATTGAAAGTCCGAAGATATTGAGATCTGTTAGTGGTAATATGGATAAAGAAGTGTTGCGAGTAGTGGAGTTAATGAATTCACTAGAGCCGTGGACACCAGGCTATCAAAGAGGACGTGCAGTAAATGTTCAGTTTAACCTTCCTATTAAATTTAAGCTGGACAATGAGGTAGTTGAAGCGGAAGAAACAGAAGAAACGGATGTAGAGGCAGAAGATCGAAAAGAACCAACTACTGTGGAAAACTCGCCTTTTGAAAAAATAGATATTTATCCAAATCCTTCAGGAGGTTTGATTAATGTGCATTTGTATTCAAAAAGCGAATCACCTACTACTGTTGTGATTACTGATGCTTCTGGAAAGCAATTGTATAAAAAAGTATTTAATGGACGAGAAGTTTATATCACTGATCTTGAACTTGAAAATGCTTCGAATGGTGTGCTGTTCTTTTCTTTTGAACAAGATGGAAAAGTAAGTACAAGCGAAGTGGTCTTGCAAAGATAAAATACTTATAACGCTTTTTCGGAAACCCGTAGTACTGGCATTGGCTAGTGCTACGGGTTTTTTTATAGTGCAAAAAATTGTAATTTGTAGATATAAAATAGCCAAAGGCCTTATGGAAGGAAGCAATGACCTATTAAAAAATTATTCAGCGATAAATCGACAAAAAGAAATTTATGTTGCAGGCATGGGTGGTCGCTTGCCGGAGATTCCTTTTGATTTTCAAAAACTAGAGGCTAAAGCGAAGTCAAGGATTTCTAAAGAAGCTTTTGCATACATAGTCGGTGGAGCAGGAACAGATAGTACGGTCCGTCAAAATAAATCTGCCTTTTCGAAATGGAAAATTGTACCTCGGATGCTTCGGGATGTATCTGAAAGAAATATGTCGATAGAATTGTTCGGGGATCATTTACCTTTTCCATTATTACTCTCTCCGATTGGAGTCCTGGAATTAATGCATCGTAAAGCAGACTTAGCGGTGGCGAGAGCTGCAAGCAAAACAGGGGTTCCTATGATTTTTTCTAATCAGGCCTCTTTTCCGATGGAGCAAACTGCTGCGCAAATGGGGGATCAGCCAAGGTGGTTTCAATTATATTGGAGTAAGTCCAATGATTTGGTAGCAAGCCTGGTAAAACGAGCAGAAGCATCAGGTTGTTCAGCTATAGCCGTGACCTTAGATACGACGATGTTGGGTTGGCGGCCACAAGATTTAGAATTAGCGTACCTTCCTTTTCTTCGAGGTAAAGGAATTGCACAGTATATAAGTGATCCTGTTTTCAATAGGTTATTAGACGAGCCAGATGATGCTTCCGAATTAAAGCAGAAACCAAATCTGCAAACCATTCTTAATGTTCTGGAATTAATGTATAACTATCCCGGAGGTTTTTTTAATAATTTAAAATCTAAACGACCACTCAAGGCTGTTCGAAAATTCATTCAAATTTATTCCCGCCCCTCTCTTACCTGGGATGATCTTTCATTTTTAAGAGAACATACCTCCTTGCCTATTGTGCTGAAAGGTATTCTTCATCCGGATGATGCTCGAAAAGCTGTTGATTATGGAGTAGATGGATTGATTGTTTCCAATCATGGAGGACGTCAAGTCGATGGATCCATTTCGACCATTGAAGCCTTACCAAAAATTGTTGAAGTAGTGGATGGGAAGTTACCAGTGTTGTTGGATAGTGGCATTCGTGGTGGCGCAGATATTTTTAAAGCTATAGCCCTTGGTGCAAAAGCAGTCTGTGTGGGTCGGCCTTATGCTTATGGCCTGGCAGTCGGCGGTGAGCAAGGGGTCGTGGAAGTGATTAAAAATTTATATTCAGACTTTGAATTAACTATGGGCTTGGCAGGGTGTACTTCAATTGCGGAGGTACAGCAAGCAGAGTTGCTAAGGACTTAATTTACCTTTCTTTATTTTTCTAATCAATCTCACAATTGGGTTTTGGAATCTCTTCAGTTCCTCTTTTTTTCTATGGATTTATTTATTCATCTCAGAAAAGGAAAGATGTAGAGTTGATTTTAGTAGCTCGCTGGGTTTTCGGATGGAGGCTTTTGGAATACAAATGCGACTTTTTGTCACCTTGAAATGATTTAAGGTGCCATAATGTCATTATGTTTTGTGCCTTTTCTGCAAATACGACGCAAAAATTGGAATGGAACACCAATTGATCAATGAAAAGCATAATCTGATTTTAAAAATTAAAAAAAATAAAAATTTAGTACCATGACTTTTGTAAAAGTAAATCCAAGAAAAAAAGTAAGAAGATCAAACTCGATTTTTGACAATTTATTTAATGAGCTGATGAATACCAGTTTGAATGAACTTTCTAATAATCACCTCGTGAGTAATCGCCCTGCCGTAAACGTCCTCGAAACAGATGATGATTTTCAAATTGAATTATCAGCTCCTGGTTTGAGTAAAAAAGATTTTTCAATTGATATTGACAAAGAGGTTCTGACTATTGAAGCCAATAAAGAGCTGGAAGAAAAAGAAGGAATAAAAGTGATCAA
>CAYXQH010000406.1:0-5988 GCA_964467425.1 uncultured Saprospiraceae bacterium | reverse complement strand
GAATTAGGAATTTAAATAAGTAAAAAAACACTTTACCTCTGCGTTTTCTCCTTTTCTCTGTGATGAATAATTTTGTAAAAAACCGCCTATAGAATAAAGTTTTTCAGAAATAATTTGATTTTTTTTAACAAAAAGTGACTTTATTCGCAAAAATCGCGTATAATAGAATGTATTTATGTTTTAGGTAGTAATTTTTTTCCTATCAGGATTATCCGTTTTTTGGCTTTTTAAAAGCCCCTTTCGATAGAGTTTACCAACGTTTTTACGATTTATTCATTTCTTTAAATCTTCCTGGATTTAAAGTAAATGCAGTATTTATCTAAGTTCATCATTAGCGCAACTAATGAGCCACCAGGATAAATGGCTATTGCTTTTTGCAATACTCATTAGTTGGTAAGAGACTTAATATTTTATTTTATGAATAAAAATGTAACGTTAAAAGCGAAGGAAACAAAAGCTACCAATTCAGATTTTCACAATCTGTTCCGACCTATCGCTCCAAGTATTGACACCATCGGAAAGGTAGCACAAGTAGTAAGTGCATTGACAGAAGCAGTAACGATCTGGTATATCACCCAGAGTGAAATGGCGGGGTCTTCAAAATTTGTTTCTGTTTTAGTATCTATCGTCGCCATGATTTTGGTGATTGGTGTACTAGAACTGGGAGGAAGAAAATTCCTTCAGGTTTTGACCAGAGCTATAGTCTGGAAGCGTTTAAAAAATGCCTGGTACATCGCTTTATTTTCGATTGTTACCGTAGTGACGATTGGTATGGGAGTGCTCTCTTTCAATCTATCCACGAATGGAATTCATCACGCATTTACATCGAATGTTCCGGTTGTCGCCAACTTTGATGATTCTGGTTTGAAGCAGGAATTTCGTTCAACGGTTAGCGATATTGAAAATCGTTTTGAAAAAGATCTTAATCTTATAAAAGAAAATCATGACAGTCGTCTATCGAGTATAAACGAACAATATGATGCAAGGATTAAGTCCTATCAAAATAAGGTTGATCAGTATAATCGAAAGTTCAACAGTGGATTGAAGTGGGCTAAAAGTCAGGCTGATAAAAATGCTAAAAAAGTCAATGCATTAGAAACTGAAAAAACATCAGCAATTGTAAGCTTAGAAGAGAAGCATGCAAAGAAGCTGGATAAATTTCAGGCGAGCCGGGATAAAGCGATTACACTCGAACGAGCAAGAATGGATAAATCCGTTGAAAAAGGAGAAACCGTTTTAATAAAAGTGCACGATAACAAATCTAAAAAAGCAAATTTTTGGGGTTCCCTATTTTCGTTTTTTGTTGGATTCAGTGTCATCCTTGCTTTTATCTGTATTGTAAGCGTAGAGGTTTATCGCCGAGGCTCAGGCATTGAAGTGACTTATGAGGAAGAAGAAAAAGATCGTTCGATCATTGAAATGTTCTGGAAAGGAATGACTAGTAGATTTGATAATTTCTTTAGAAAACGAGCAGAGAAATTCGCTAAGATTTCGACGCCTTCTTCCCGCTCAGGAAACATTATCGGATTTAACGCGAATCGACCTTACGTAACGAATGAATCGCATCCGAATATGCAGACCGAGGATTTTGAACTGACGGAGAGATAGACTGGTCCCCAGGTAATCAGGTAATCAGGTAATCAGGTAATCAGGTAATCAGGTAATCAGGTAATCAGGTGACGAACTGATGAAAAACAGGTTACAGGTAGGTAAATTATAAATATCTACTTTGTAACCTGTTCTCTTGATTACCTGATTACCATTTTTAACCCATATTTACTAAATTACACGACAAAACGACGTAAATATGCATTTAAAAACCAACGCACCCTTTCTTTTTTATTTTTTCATTCTTCTCTCCTTTTGCGCTTGCTCCACTGATTTGGAAACTAGTGCTTCTCAAAACCTGAGTGTCCTTTGGAAGTTGGATAAGAATTTTGAATATAATGGTAGTGATGCTCATCAAGCTACGTTCACCATCACCAATAATTCTTCTACAGCATTAAAAGACAATTGGGAATTATATTGGAACCAATCTCCCAGAGGTATCATTAATATAGATTCAAGTAAAAATGTAGAAATACTTCGTATAAACGGAGATTATTATCGAATGAAACCAAGCGCTGGTTTTTCATTGGCACCAAATGAATCTGTAGAAATTAAATTGATCGGACATGTATGGATGATTAAAGAAGCTGATGGACCAGTCGGTGTCTATACTGTTTTCAATCCAGGAGATAATCAGAAAATTGATTTGGTAGATGATTTTAAAATAGCTCCTTTTGAAAACCCTGAACAAATTAATCGAAATAAAAATGATGGAAAAGCAATTCCAACTGCAGAACAACTTTTCGAAGAGAACAAGGACTTAAAGCTACTTGATAAAAAACAATTGTATAAAGCAATCCCCACTCCCTCTTCTTATCAATCAAAAGCTGGAACATTTTCAATAAATGATGGCCTTCGTATTACTTGTAGTGAAACCCTTAATTCAGAACGGGATTTATGTTTAGCATCTCTTGAACAATTATACGGGATAAAAGCCACCAAAAGTGATTTCAATAATGCGGAAATCATCTTGTTATTGGACGAATCCTTAGAGAAAGCCGAAAGTTATCAGATTAATGCGGATGATAAAACAATTTCAATCACAGGAAAGGATAAAGCTGGTGTCTTTTATGGAATACAAACCTTTTTAAACATCATTGAGGAAAAAGATAATTCCTTTTTCGTAAGTGCTTGCATGATAGAAGATGCCCCGGCTTATACCTATAGAGGTCTGCATGTCGATTTAGCCAGAAACTTTCAAAGTAAAGAAACCATTTTAAAAATGGTCGATATTCTTTCTCGTTATAAAGTCAACAAATTGGTCCTTTGCTTAACGGAAGATGAAGCCTGGCGAATTGAAATCGATGGTTTACCCGAATTGACAAAAGTAGGTTCACGTCGTGGTCATCCAAGCAAAGATGGCTCAAACCTTCAACCAAGTTATGGATCAGGTCCGTTTATCGATGATCAAAACGGTAGTGGATATTATACCCGGGCAGATTTTAAAGAAATGATAAAATATGCCAAAGATAGACATGTCGATATAATTCCATTAGTCAATTTCCCTGGACATGCAAAAGCGGCGATAGAATCTATGGAATATCGATATCGCCGATTAATGGAAGAAGGAAAAGAGGAAGAAGCATTAAAATTTCGGTTGATAGATCCAGCAGATAAATCTGTTTACTTATCGGCTCAGCAATACAATGACAATATTGTTTGTGTATGTCAAAAGTCAATTTACGATTTTTATGAGTTTGTCGTAGATGATATTATTGAAATGTATGAAGAGGCGGAAGTGCCACTCTACATGTTTCATACTGGTGGCGATGAAGTACCAAGAGGTGCCTGGCTGAAATCTCCTACTTGTCAAAAAAACAACCCGGAAATAAAAACGACACCAGAAGGTCAGGCTATGTTTTTAGATAAAATGACGCAACGCCTACAAGGTAAAATTGATCGATATGGAGGTTGGGAAGAAGTAGTGATGTCCTATGATAAAGATGGAAAATGGTTTACCAATCCTGTATTTGTCGATCGAAACGTTTACCCATACATTTGGAATAACCTTTGGGGACAGCAAGACCTCGGCTACAAAATGGCGAATCGAGGCTACCCTATTATTCTTTGTAATGTGACTAATTTTTATTTTGACTTGGCATACAACAAAGACCCTAGAGAACCCGGATTATATTGGGGCGGATTTAATAATACACAGGATGCTTTTAGTTTTATACCAGATGATTTATTCCTTTCTTCTACCGAAGATGCAATGGGCAACAAATATGATCAGGAAAAAGGCTTTGCCGGTATGGAGCGTTTGACCAAAGAAGGAAAAGATAGAATCATTGGTCTTCAGGCTCAACTCTGGAGCGAAACGGTTCGCGGTAATCAAATGTTCGAATATTATATTTTACCAAAGCTTTTTGGCTTTGCGCAGCGTTCCTGGGAAGGCCAGCCAAAATGGGGAAATGACCAAAATGCAGCGAGCAGAACAGCAGCGATCAAAGCAGACTGGAATGGATTTGCCAATACTTTAAGTCAAAAGCATTTTGAAAAAATAGATAATCTCAATCAAGGTTATCACTACCGAATCCCTTCTCCGGGTGTAAAAATAGAAAATGGAAAATTGATGATGAACGCCTCCTTTCCAGGTATGGAAATCAGATATACCGTTGATGGAGAGAATCCAACAGCTCAATCAAAAATCTATGAAGGACCTGTGGATTTTACGGAAGGTGTAGTAAGAGCTGCTGTTTTCAATTCGAAAGGAAGATCAGGGCTGACGACTACTTTTGATAGTGAGAAGCTTAAAAATTAGTGAATTGGTGAATTGGTGAATTGGTGAATTGGTGAATTGGTGAATTGGTGAATTGGTATTTAATAAAACTTATTTTATGGCTAGAAGTTTTGAAGAATTAGAAATTTATAAAAAATCCAGAGCACTTCGAAAGGAGGTTTTTGAATTGACAAAAGCATTTCCGAAAGAAGAATTATATAAACTGACCGATCAGATAATTAGAAGTACAAGAAAATGTCCTGCTAATATTGCGGAAGGACATGGCAGGTTTCATTTTCAAGAAAACATTCAATTTTGTAGAATTGCACGCGGATCTTTAACTGAGACTATCGAACATTTAAATTGCGCACTTGATTGTAATTATATTAGTCTTGAAAAATATTTATACCTTAAAACAGAAATTGAAACTATTTTAAAAATGATAAACGGTTATATCAGTTACTTAAAATCTCAAAAACAAAAAACCTCCTAATTAACTAATCACAAATCAGCTAATTAACCAATCAACCAACCAACTATGACAAACCAACTCAACAATCGCCTAATCTCCTTAGATGCATTCCGAGGTTTTGTTATTGCGGGAATGATCATTGTCAATACACCAGGAACATGGAGCCATGTTTACGGGCCCCTACTCCATGCTGACTGGCATGGGATTACACCGACCGATTATGTCTTTCCATTTTTTCTTTTCATTGTTGGTATTTCGATTGTATTGGCTTATACGAAAAGATTAAAAGCAGGTGCAAGCCGTTCTGATTTAATGCGGAAATTATTTAAACGCGCGGCAATTATTTTCTTATTAGGCGTTTTCCTTTGGGTGAAAGGGCAACTCAGTTATTCTGAAACGCCAGTCATTGCTTTGCTTCAAAAATTATTGATCCTTGGCTTGGTCTGTGGCTTTCTGTTTTATTCTGATAAATGGAAAATCCAATCCGCTATCGCTGCGGTTTTAGTTATACTTTCGATCTGGTGGTTTCCGGAAAACAGTTTGGAAAAACTCAGGATCCCAGGCGTTCTTCAACGTATCGCATTAGTATTCTTAGCTTGTAGTTTACTCTTTTTAAACACCAAATGGAAAACACAGCTTTGGGTAGGGATTAGTTTATTAATTGGGTATTGGTTATTACTTGCTGCGGTACCCGTACCAGTTGATGATGTCATCACCTTAGCGCTGGAGACCGGGCAGGTAAAAGCTCAATCAGGCATGATTGACATTGGTTCTATCCAAGCAATTAACGATGGGTATATCCAAGCCAATCTGGAGCCTGGTACAAACCTTGAAGCATGGCTGGACCGAAGAGTCATCCCCTGGCGCATGTGGCAACACACCTGGGATCCGGAAGGTCTGCTGAGCACACTTCCTTCTATTGCAAGCGGGATTGCAGGAATGATGATTGGAAGACTAATTGTCAGTGAAAAAAATGCTTATGAAAAAATCAGCTGGATTTTCTTTTTCGGTATTATGATGTATACTGTGGGCGGTGTATGGAAATGGTTTTTCCCTTTTAATAAAAATTTATGGAGTAGCTCTTTTGTTTTACATACAGCTGGCCTAGCTACTATGGTATTAGCAGCTATGATTTTGATTATTGATGTTAAAGGCTATAAAAAATGGTCTAAGCTTGGGCAAGTCTTTG
>CAYXQH010000405.1:0-5997 GCA_964467425.1 uncultured Saprospiraceae bacterium | reverse complement strand
GAAGGAAATACCCAATTATATGACTTTTTAATGTCTTCTGTATCTGCTTTTTTGTCTTCGACTTTTACATTGGTATACTCACTTCGCAATCCCATTTGGATGCCCCATTTATCTTTTTCGTAAGCATATTGTGCATAGACTGCTGCGATCCGTTCGTAATAATCTACGAGGTTTTCGAGATCTCGAAATACTTTAAAATCATCTTCCCGTTTTTCTTCTGCGAGATAGTCACTAGAGATGATTCGCATTTCTCCTCGTGCTCCAATTTCTAATTTCCCATGTTCACCCAATTTTTGTTCAAAGTCTCCTTGCAAAAGGAAATCATTGCTAGATTCCTTATTTCGAGTGCGCAATTGGAAGGCTTCTGATGTCGTAGGGAATCGTTCCGTAACGATGGTTAATTCTTGTTCGTCATTGGTCCAAAAGTCATTTTGAAATAAGAGAAAAAACTTACTACCTTCTTTAGCAAAATCCTGTGCCCAAGAAGCTTCGATTTGATGATAGGTTTCTGGCTCTAGAAAATCATAAGATTGTACCCAATCCTGTTGTAGATTTTCTTGACCATCACGATAGGTATAATTTACTTCAGAGAGGTCATCATTCGTTTGATGATAAAGAGAGTAGGAGGCACTGAAGGTCGTTTTTTTCGTTGGGCGAAAATCTAATCCAGCAAAGAAATGCCCAGCTTTATCATTTCGATCTTGATCGAGGTCTTCGTTTAGGATTTGGGTGCCACTAGGTAATAGGCTAATTCGTTCTGCCTTGCCCGTACTAAAATAATTAGAATATCTCAATCCGGCATTCCCAAAATACGTCCACTTATTTTGACTTCTAGAAAAACTTCCATTCAATCGATAATCCGTTGGGATACCGACCGAAGCACTCACTTGACCGCCGCCACTTTTGACAGATTGATCTTTGAGAATAATATTTATGATGCCTGCATTACCCGACGCCTCATAACGCGCTGAAGGGTTGGTCATAATTTCAATTTTTGCGATATTAGACGCTGGGATTCCTTGCAAAGAATTGTTGTCGGCTAAGGCTGAAGGTTTTCCATTTATCAAGATTTTCACCGAAGCATTACCACGTAAACTAACGATCCCTTCTGGAGAAACATTCACCATCGGGACATTGTCTAATACTTCATTGGCGGTACCACCTTGTGAAATAATATCTGCTCCAACATCGAATATTTGCTTATCCAATTTTAAGGTCATCCGACTGCGTTCGGCTGTAACGGTTGCGCCTTCAAGATCGACAGCAGTGCTGGACATTTTGATATCTCCCAAATCATAATCAGAACTCAATTCAATGATGGTATCAATCGTCGTAAATCCGATAAATTCTATTTTGAGATTATATTGACCTTTCGGTAAACGGAGTAAAAATTTACCGGTGCTATCCGTACTAATTCCTGTGACCAAGACTTGTTTATTATCGTAAGCCGCGACGGTCGCAAACTCTAAAGGCATTTCATAATTCGCATCGACGATACGACCTGATAAATTGGCCTTAGCAGGCAAAGCAGTGGCTGAAAGGCTGCCGGCAATTGCCAGTGCCCAGAGGACAAAAAAGAATTTCATATGGATGGTTTTTAAACAGTTTTAGTTAAGAAGGATGTTGTTGTTTTGTTTGCTAGTTGGCTTCTTTCTATCGTGATAAAATTATTTTTTCGATAGAATAAAGTCTAATAATATACATTGTTCTTATTTATTAAATAATCCCAATATCGCTGGTTCATTCGAAAGCTTAGCTTGTTTATATGGCGTCCAAGAATCATCGCTAATTTTGATTTCAACGTCTTTTAGAAAATCGCTATCTAGACCCATGACTTCACTGCCAGAAAGATAATTGATGCGGTCTTTGTTTAGCCTGTATTCATTTCTAGTGAGGGTATGTTTTTTATTTGCTCCTGCCTTAATTAGCACAGATAAGACTTCGATATTGTTGGACTCCACTGCGATGAGGAGGGGAGTGGCTCCAATATATTCCCAGACCAATGGTTCATTTCCGTAATTTCCGTCGGTACTTGAGTAATGCATTGTTGGATCCACCTTTGCATTATTCCTTAAAAGCAGTTTAGCCATGTCGACGTGGTTTTCGAGTGCTGCATAATGCAAAGCGGTTAATCCCGAACCAGAACTTTGATTGACGTCGGCGCCATGTTCGATCAGCAGTTTTGCCAAGTCGAGACGATTAGAACTTGCAGCTGCCATCAACGGAGTCTGCCCTGTATCATCTGAGACATTTATGGTCTCTTCTTGGTTCAATAGTTGACGACATTCCACTTCAGACCCATTTCTTACTGCCTCCAATAAAGAAGGTGTTTTTTTCTTTAAATCATATTGCCTTAAGTGTGTCCCTTTTTCAGTAATATGAAAAGATTCTCTTTTAGCCATTTCTTTTTGATGTGTCTTTTTTAGTTCCTTTGCCATCCTCTTTTGATGTTCGTGTTTATGCTGGTTTTCATGATTTTTTCCAAGTATATAATCAGGTTCTGTTATTAATCCCAAAAATCTAATCAGGTCAGGATTTCCTCCCGAACGCGACCAGTCATAAGCCTTCATCCCATCTACATCTTTTAGATCCCAATCAGCTTGTCTGGAAACCAGTAAAACAGATGCGCCTCTTTTGCCAGCTGCCGCTGCGTACATCAAAGGCGTTCGACCTTGGTCATCTTGTGCATTGATATCCGCCCCTAGATCCATCAAAACTTGCATATCAATATTATGGTCTTCAGCCGCAGCGATGTGGAGTGGTGTCCGTCCATAATCGTCTCGAGAATTTACGTCTGTTCCATTTTCAACTAATCGTTGTACTTTTTCAATTTTTCCATCTAGTGTCAACTGATGTATCTTAGGTCTTTTTCCACGTTCTGCTGAAGCTTTTCCTCGTGCACTTGAGGCTCCGCCACGTGCTTCATATGCTCTCTCACGTTGTTCTGAGACTGTTTCATTTATTTCCGATTTTTCTGAATACAAATAATTTCGGGTTTCGTATTCCTCTTGATCTTCTGCATAATCGTACGCGGTAGTACCATTTGAATCAGCTATTGATTTATCAGCACCGGCATCCAATAGTTTTATCACGATATGCTTTTTCCCTTCTGAGGCGGCATACATCAGGGCAGTACGACCAGCAACATCTTGTTTATTGATGTTTACGTTTTTTGAAATTAGAAAATCAACGACGTCTCTTTTATCTTCCGCGGCAGCAATATGAAGTGGAGGTAAGCTTTTGCCTTTTCCGTTGATGTCTGCTCCATACTTTAAAAGCAGTTGGAGACATTTGAGTTTTCCTTCAGAGGCCGCCATGGTAATAGCGGATGGACTACCTTGATTCCAATAATAGTTAACTTCGGCACCAGCCTTCAACAAAAGTTTCATACTCGCTAAAGAACCTTCATCTGCTGCTTCCATCAATGCTGTCCAGCCATTGAATTTTTGATTGACATGGGCTCCTTGCTCCAATAAATAGGCGACGATTTCCGCTTCGTCTTCACTCGTGGCCATCATTAAAGGCGTAAATCCTTCTGACCCAATTCCATTGACATCTATTCCAGATTTGATTAAAGTTTTGACAAACTCAAAATCACCTTCTCCGCAAGCCATGACAAGTGCATCTACCCGCGTTTCGTCGATCTCTACAATGGTGGAAGGGCCAGGTGGTGATGGTGGACTAACTGGAGGTTCTGGCACTGCCATTGGCAAATCGTCTTGACGTTCCATGGAATTGGCATTTTTTATGGATGGTTCATCACGTGTGATTGGGGAAATGGTGTTTGTAGTAATTCTATTGATTGGTAAAAGGCCTAAATTATCAGTAGGTGGACAATCCGCATTGGCTTCTGTTTGGTCAACTTTTGTTGCCTCAGACAATTCAGTTGTAGGCACCGTTTTTCCAGTAGCGGCAATGCCAAGGAATAAAGCGGTAATTAAAATACAGGCAGTAGCGAACCCTTCTCTAAAAGTTCCAGTACCATTGGCTACACTAAATAGTCGGTGGATTCTACCTTTAAATCCACCTCGCTCTCTTTTTTTATTTTTGCCAGCAAGGGCCATTGCCAGTGCCGGATTTCCTTGTATTTTTAATTTAAGTTCTGATACATTGATCAACGTCTTGGCGTATGAAGTAGCGGGACCAGTTGCGGCTACTGCTAGATCATCACAGCAGTGCTCGCGTTCGTCATCAATTCGGTTACTCATCCACCAAACTCCGGGATGAAAAAAGAAGACATTGCACAAAAAGGTTTGGATAAGATTGACTATAAAATCTTCTCGTCGGATATGGGCTAGTTCATGGGCGAGTACTGCGTAAATTTCAGTTTCAGATAAACTATTAAAAATCTGTCGAGGAAGTAGCACCACCGGCTTTAGCCAACCAATGACCATGGGAGATTGGATACGAATGCTGGTGAGATATTCCACCTTTTTTTGGATGCGTAACTTCCCTTCCAACTCCTCGATTTTATCTTTCCATTCTGTAGGAAATATTTGAGTACCATAATGTTTGAGTCGCTGTACATAAGCCAGTTGTCCTAAAAATCGCAATTGTAGAAACAAAACACCTAAGAACCATATAGTTACCAATAAGGGTAGGTGGCATTTATAATAATCTCTAAACATGGCGATCCAACCAGATTTATCTTCGGCCAGCATTTCAGTATTAGATGGAAGTACATTTCCGTTTTTATTATCTGCCTGCCATGCTTTCTCTGGACTATTTTCTATTAGAAAAGTTTCACCTATTGGTTGATAGGGTAGGATTGAGGCTGAGCGTTCAGTTTCGTTGTTTACCTCCTGCCAATGTTGCCAAAAGGTAGCAGAGACTGTTAAGAAAAATGCACCAAGAATACCCACCGCAACGATGTATCTGGACTGTGCGGTGTAGCTACGTAGTGCAATTAGGATTAGCACCAATAAGATGGCAAAGACAGCCCCTTGCCAAACGCTGTGAAGCAAGGTCCAACCTAATGCTTCGATAGATTCTGGATTTAAAATATATTCGATCATTTTTCTTGGTTTTTCTTGTTTTCTAAAGCATCAATATAGGCTTTGAGTTCTTCTAGCTCGTCCGCGTCGGGGGTATGTTGACCGAGGGCACGCATCACGAGTTTCTTAGCCGAACCGCCGAATGTTTTATCCAAAAAGGAACCTAATAATTTGTCTTGGGTGGCAGTCTGAGCGATTACGGCTCGATAGATATGTTTGCGTCCTTCGGAAGTGCGATCCAGCATTCCACGTTCCATCATGACTTGCATGGTTTTTAAAACGGTCGTGTATACAACTGGTTTTTCACGTTCAAGGGCTTCGTGGATGTCCTTGACAGATAGTGGGCCATTGCTCCAAAGTAGTTGAAGAATGGATAATTCGGATGCCGTTGGGGCAGTGTTGGATTTTTTATTTTTCATGTTACTACGATTTCTCTCGTACAAATGTACGATAAAAATCGTAGTAGCGCAAGTTTGGGGTTATTATTAACGAGTTAGGGTAGTGGAATAGGCTTTGATTTTGGGATGGAATGTTGTAATTTAGTCGGAATTAAGCGCCCCTGTTATGACTAGACTAAGGTGATGGAGTTTGGACTCATCCATTATCAAGCACTTACCCTCGCCTTTTGTAACATTCTTAAACAATTTCACTAAAAAAAATAATTATGAAAATTTTTCCTTTCCTTTTTTTTGCACTTATATTATTTGCTAATTGTGGTGAAAAGAAAGAAAACCCAAAGAATAAAATGTCTGAAATGAATACAACGAAAAATATTACTAAACAGCTACGTCATGTAGTTCTGTTCAAGTTTAAAAATACTTCTACACCTGAAGATATACAAAAAGTGGAGACCGCCTTTGCTGCTTTGCCTTCTAAGATTAAAGAAATAAAAGACTTTGAATGGGGGTTAAATAATAGTCCAGAAGGATTGAATAAAGATTTTACCCACTGCTTTTTTGTAACTTTTGATAATGAAGAAGGAAGAGATGTTTATCTTCCTCAT
>CAYXQH010000404.1:0-6028 GCA_964467425.1 uncultured Saprospiraceae bacterium | reverse complement strand
CTGATAATAGCGTCGGAGAAATTTACTATCCTTTTATGGCGCATGGCTGGACAAAAAAGCCAACAGAAAATACGTACTTAATTACAAATGCCACGGTTTGGACTAATGAGAAAGATGGCATTTTAGAAAATACAGATGTCTTAATCGTAGATGGAAAAATTTCTGCGATAGGAAAAGGATTAAAAGGTAGTGGTAACGTAATCGATGGAACAGGTATGCACCTTACTCCTGGAATCGTTGATGAGCATTCACATATTGCGATCAAAGGTGGTGTCAATGAATGCACACAAGAGAGCACTGCAGAAGTGAGTATTGATGATGTTGTCAACTCAGAAGACATCAACATTTATCGCCAGTTGGCTGGTGGCGTAACGACCGCCCACTTGCTTCATGGTTCCTGTAATCCAATCGGAGGGCAATCTGCCGTAATAAAATTGCGATGGGGATTCGCTCCTGAAGAAATGAAATTCAAAAAGAATCCAGGGTTTATAAAATTTGCGCTGGGAGAAAATGTTAAGCGATCCAGTTGGGATGGAAACGATCGTTTCCCAAATACTCGAATGGGAGTCGAACAAGTATATCGCGACTATTTTACACGAGCGAAAGAATATGAGGCTAAAAAAGGGAAGCCTGGCTTCCGTCGCGATCTCGACCTAGAAACTATTGTTGAGATCATGAATAACCAACGCCATATCTCCTGCCATTCCTATGTACAATCTGAGATCAATATGCTCATGAAAGTTGGAGACGACATGGGTTTTAAAGTAAATACCTTTACCCACATATTAGAAGGTTATAAAGTCGCTGATAAAATGGCAAAGCATGGTGCGGCAGGTTCATCCTTCGCAGATTGGTGGGCTTATAAATACGAAGTACTTCATGCTATTCCATACAATGGAGTGATCATGCATCGTGAGGGCGTTTTGACTGGCTTCAATTCAGATGATGCTGAAATGGCTAGACGTTTAAATCAAGAAGCTGCGAAGGCTGTAAAGTATGGAAATCTTTCTGAAGAGGAGGCTTTTAAATTTGTAACGCTTAATCCTGCGAAGATGCTTCATATCGACGATTATGTCGGGAGTATTAAACCGGGTAAAGATGGCGATGTAGTTTTATGGACAGACAACCCTTTATCCGTTTATGCGAAGGCACAAATGACATTTATAGATGGGATCAAATTTTTTGACAGAGCAGAAGATTTAGAGACTCGAAAAAGTATAGAGAAAGAAAGAGCTCGTTTAATTCAAAAAATGTTAGGTCATAAAAAAGGTGGTGGAAAAACAGGTCCGTATAAAGGTCGAAGAATACATCATTATCATTGTGATGATATGGAGGACGAAATGGTAGACTAAGTTTTAAATCAGCATTTAAAAAAATTAATAAACATAGACAGATGAAATTAGTTATAAATATATTTTTCTTTTGCCTGATCAGTCAATTGACTTTTGCTCAACAAACACCAGCAGCAGATCAAAGCCAGGCAATTGCTATCATAGGTGCCACAGCCCATATTGGAAACGGGAAGGTTATTCAAAACAGTATCATTACTTTTGACAAAGGAAAGATTACAAACATAGGTGATGCAGCAACCGTTCGAATTGACAAAAACCAATTCGGAAAAATTATTGAAGCATCAGGCAAGCATGTGTACCCAGGTTTTATTGCCCCTAATTCTCAAATCGGCTTAGTCGAAATTGGAGCCGTCGGTGCAACGCGTGATGCACGAGAACTAGGTTTTTTAAATCCAAACATTCGTGCAATCATTGCCTATAATACCGATTCTAATGTTGGGCCAACAACTCGAGCGAATGGTGTGCTGCTTACACAGATTGTTCCCCAAGGAGGGAGAATTTCTGGTCAAAGTACTATTGTAGAATTGGATGCATGGAATTGGGAAGATGCTGCTTACAAAATGGACGAAGGCATTCATATGAATTGGCCAAATATCACCAGCTGGAGTTGGCGAACGAGAAGCGTTTCAAAAAACAAAAACTACGACAAACAGATCAAAGAAATTGAAGATTATATGGCAGAATGTAAGGCTTATGTCGATAACAAAAATTTCAGTAATAAAAATTTGAAGTTCGAAGCGATGAAAGGTTTGTTTGATGGGTCGAAAAAATTATACATTCACACAAGCGGTATAAAAACGATCACACAGTCTGTTATGATTGCTAAAAAATATGGTGTAACACCAGTAATCGTTGGAGGTAAAGACTCTTGGATGATCGCCGATTTTTTAAAAGAAAATAATGTACCAGTGATTCTTAGCAAAACACATGATTTGCCTTCTTCTCAAGATGCTGACATCGACCAACCTTTTAAAACAGCAGCAGCCCTTCAAAAAGCAGGTGTGCTATTTGGGTTTATGATGGACGATTCTCCAATGCAGGTAAGAAACTTACCTTTTCAGGCGGGACATGCAGTGGGTTTTGGATTAGATAAAGAAGTTGCAGTGAGTGCATTGACCTTAAACACGGCTAAGATTCTTGGCATTGACAAAACGGTTGGATCATTGGAATCTGGAAAAGATGCGACTTTATTTATCAGCGAAGGAGATGCTTTGGATTATCGAACGAATAAAATTAAAACAGCATTCATCCGAGGGAAAGAGCTGGACATGGATGACAAGCAAAAAGCATTATATAGAAAGTATTCTAAGAAATACGGGCACACTATCGAAGAGTAAGCTCAATTATAAAAGGTATTCGGTTTTTGGTGTTCGCAGCATATAAAAACCGAATACCAAATACAGGAAGCCGACCTCCGACTTTCCTAATCTTCCGGTAAAGCTTCAAATTCTTTTCGCTTAGCCTCAAACCATTCTTGCATAGCATTTGGCGTTTGCATCAGCTTTTGCATTTCACCCATGGCTTTTAAATGTGCTTCGTCGTTTTTCTGAAACATCTCACCACCATGTCTTTTACTTAATTGTGCAATTTCCTCAAAGGTTTCGGCTTTAAATACCAAATCACAAGCTCCTCCTAATTGTTTACATGTCATTGATCTCATAATCGTCTTTTACTATTCTAAGTCATTAGAAAATCTCATCGGTAAGATAGCCAAGATGAACAAAAAAAACCTACAATAAGCTTCAATTATCAATACTTTAATTTAATTGCCGTTCTTCTTTTATGCATTCTATAATCTTTGGATTTATTATTTAAATCAATCTGTATAACATTGGAGTGACGAGATACATTGTTGAGACAAGTATTCTCAATTTCTATAGTTTGAATATTCTTTTCAACCTTTCCAAAACTTCCTTTAACCTTTATATGATCTCTTACAATTTTAACTTCTGAAATTTTAATCTGTGCAATCTGTGCATTGAATTGAAAGCTAGTATTCTCATCCAAGTAGCTTTGCATACTTTCAAGATTTACTTCACTCGTCTTTATGTCAAGCGATTCAGAGAAATCATGAAGATCAAAATTGATTCCCAGGTTTATAACACCATTAGATTGAGTAATATGAAATATTGCAATTGGTACATCGTGAACAGGAGCTATTCCATTACTCGATAGAACTATTAATAAGGAGAATAATAATTTCATTTTATCTTATTATTTGTTTTTTATAAATACTTCCTCCGTCATTGGAAGAAATCTGTAAAAAATAAAGTCCAGATGACAATCCTTTGAATTCGATTTCATAAGTTCCAGAGGCGCTAGTTATTATTTTTCCATCTGTTGAAAATATAGTTACTGTTATAAATTCATCGGTTGATAATTGTACTCTAAAATCACCATCAGAAGGATTCGGGCTAACTATTATTTCCTCTGCTACTAACTCTGAAATTGAAGTTGTAAACCCATCACAATTTTCATCGATATCATTTCCTTCTATCTCTATTGCTAATGGATTAATATTAGGGTCGTTGTCATCACAATCAAAATCACTTAAAAACCCATCATTATCATTATCTACACCAGTCAAAGGGTCATTACCGTTTTCAAAGTCTAAACTTACGTTGCCCATTAAGCATCTTGGTATCTGTGGGAATGTTGAAGTAATAACATAGAAATATTGAAACGTCTGCGTTCCATTTTCAGTGTCAAGTGTTACCGAACTTTGAATACCATTACATTCATCCAAATCTCCTTTTCCACAAATGAACTCATAATCTCTGGTATATTTTCCACTATAAGCTCCGCAAGGCTCCGTGATATTATCTCCAGGTCTTAAACCCGCCTGCAATTGAAAACTAGGTAATAGTTCTTTGATATTTCCCTCAGGGTCTGGGCCGAATCTATACAGAATCGGAAAACCATCAGAGGCCCAACCAATATGTAGTGGAGTACTTGGTGGTTCACTAGTTGTCGAAATATTTGGTATTTCATTTTCAACATAAGAAAACATGTTGCCATGATAGTGGTACCCTTGTCCCCCTGTATGAGCCGATGCGCAATCAAGCCCAACAACGTCAGCTCCTTGACCTTGATTATTAGTAGGTTCTAAAACCCAATCCCAATTAAATTCGCCTGTATTTTGATCTTCAAAGATGAACGGTGCAGCTGGAGCAGGAGCGAAAATCACTCCGTTTTTAGCTACCCCAAAATATCTTGCTGGTCTCCCATTATCTCTCACAACATTTGTGATTTCATTCGCTAAAGTAGGATTCAAATCAATTCCAAAATTGTGATGTGTTTGTGAAGGCATTTGATTTACACTATTATAACAATATTCATGATCTGGAAAATTGTTTGTATAAATATTCCGAATATCTCCTTCTATATATTCATAATAAACACTTGGTTGATTCGGGGTTTCGCAACACCCAATGTTAGTTGTGCTTAGCGTATTATCGGAAGTGCAGTTATCATTACAATCGTCCAATGTGATTTCATCTCCGTTTTGGATACCATCATTACAAGACCAACCTGTTCTGATTACTTCTACTTCATCTTGCATAGCTTCGAGAAGCGTCTGTTCCGCCATTGTTAAATTGCCTATTAGGTCATTGTCTTCTAAGATATTCTCTGAAATTTTATAAAACTCTACATTCCCATCTTCATCTTCTATAAGTTTATAGTCATAATCTCGAATAGCCCATTTTAATATATTGCCGTCTTCATAATCGGTATAAATGTATTGTCTATTTAGGTCAGATTCACAAGACAATAAAGGCTTTAAACTCATACTATTATTAATACCACCTGTTAGTTGCCCTCCTGTAAGTTCAAGAATTGTTGAATATAAATCAGCGATATGATTAAGATTGTCATCTTCTTCATTTGTTCTTGAAACACCTTTCCCAGATATGAAAAGCGGCACTCTAACTCCTCCTTCGTAAAGAGATCCTTTTGAATGATTGGAAGGAAAATTTTGAATTACAGATCCGGGAGTTCCATTGTCTCCAACAAATATGATAACTGTATTCTCTCTTGTTTCATCATCCATACTCTCCAATAGCCTTCCGATTTCATGATCCATTGCTTCAATAGCTGCTAAATATTTTCCTAAATTATTATTCGTATTTGTTTCTGTATAAAGATCACTTGGAGGGATATGAAAAGGGGCGTGAGGTGCAGGATGCGCTAACCAAAGAAACCAAGGATCGTCTTGATTTGAAATCCAGTCAATTGCTGAATTAGTCAAGTCGGTCGTTACATATTCATTGCTTGTTGTAAGCACGCCGTTTACGACTTTATCCCATGAGTAATAATCTGAAACAGAAGACGTGAACAATCCTTCGTAATGGTCAATGCCATGTTGTGAAGGATGGTCATAGTCAACAGGGTCGGAAATATGCCACTTTCCTATTACTGCTCCTGCATACCCATCATCAGTGGCTTCTGCTATTTTGGTGAATATAGATTCATGGACCAAATCCAAATTTCCAGGAGGTCTCATAACTCCTGTCTTAATTCCGTATTTGCCACTCATAATAGAAGCTCTGGAGGGGGTGCATTGAGGAGCGGCCCAGGTATTAGTAAAAGTTAAACCGTTTTCCCTTAAAGCATCAAGATGAGGAGTCGTAGGCATCCTATCGTTTTCCTGGTAGCCATTCGTGACATCTATTCCT
>CAYXQH010000403.1:0-6045 GCA_964467425.1 uncultured Saprospiraceae bacterium | reverse complement strand
GGGGTATTATTGCAGTTTTTTATTCTGAATAAAGATGTTTATGTGATTTTTTTTAAAGTTTTTAAGCGTTTTATAAGAATGTTTATTTGTTTAAACGAGTGACCTTGCCTTGCTTTTTATTTTCACAAAATAATGATTGTCAGTGTTTTATGTATTAGGTTTTATGCTGTAGGTTGAAAGAACTCAGTTAACCAGTTGGTTCTTAACTGTCCTCGCGATCAGCTTGATGTGTGCATATCTTTGAATTGTCAAAAGTAATAAACTATTAAAATTCAAAAACACAACATCATGATTCAAATTATCTTTTATCTACTATTAGCTTTAGGTTCAACTAATATTTCACCTGACGATACTGCAACATTTGGCCAATTACCAGGTGTAAGTATAGACGTAAATTCAGACCGACCTACAGGTTCAGATCGACCTGGAAATTCAGGAAATAGAGATATCATTATCACCGACGAAACAGGAGGTTAGTTAAGTATAAGTTTCATATAATTCTTAAAGAGAAGAAGGTATTAATTTCCCTTCTTCTCTTTTTTTTTATGAAAGAAAAGAAGAGAGATTTATCTTTTTGATTTATGAAATTTGGTCTCTAAGGAGTCAATGATATAAAACCATAAATCCTCATATGGAATAATTTCTACCTCATGCGATTGGTTAGATACTTCTAGGGGAACAGATTTTAATTGATTAATATATTTTTCCGATTTGCGTTCTACTCCTGCTTTGTGAAAGCTACAGATTGGAACCTGAAGTAGAGCTTTAATAAAACAGTTGCTCCGGAAATTATCATTTTTCTTTAGATATCGAGAACAATATTTTTCAATAGCTTCGATTCTATCAACAGCCTGATCGTAGTCTTTGCGTACAATCATAAATAAAATTTGGACAATCAATACCGGAATATTAAGTCCACGTTTATCACTAGAAAAGATTGGAATACTATTTAAAAAGCGGGCTGGTCTGAATTTTCTCAGTTGTATCTTTTGCTCTTCCTGGGTTAATTGAATTTTATCAATGCTGATTAGAAAATTGGCATAAGCTTCATAGATTAACCACTTTTCTTTGGTGTGATTGTCCGTAGTTTTAAATTTTCTATGATTGATCGTTTCATGTACCGTAAAAAAGCCTGCTTTATATTCTTTAGAGTGAAAAGCTAACATTAGTTTAAGCTCCTGACTGACAAACCAATTTAATGATCCTTCTTGAACTCGGCTTATGCTTTTATCTGCAATCTCTTTACCTTGACGAAAATCTCGTAGTTGGATATACGCCAACATCATATAATGTAAAAGTGAACGTATAGGATTGTCGAACGTATAAGGTTTGTTTTCAAAAAATTGAATCCCTCTTTCTCCCATCGAAATAATTTGCTGATAATTATTTTTGCTAAAATGCAATATAGATTCTATGTAATAAGCAATCATATGCAAATAAGGCGATTCAAATTCTTCCAAAAGAGGCTTCAGGCGGTCGTGAAATTGTTGAGCAGACTCCGCGATAAATACTCGGTCAGGAATCCCTTTCAAATGAGGAATAATGAGTCGATGATAATATTCGGTAGCTTCATATTCCGCTTGCTGCATTTTAGAATAGGTGCGCACTAGTTGATTGTAATGCTCATACTTTTTTTCATCCTTATAAAGCGTAAGTGAATAGCCTTGCAGGTAAACTGCAGATTTTAAAATGAATTCTGTTAATTCGTATTCTTGTGCTTTTTTTAATACTTTTTTACACAAATCGATACTTGCTTGTCTACCTCCCATATAAATTAGGATCCGTGCTGCTGCCAAATATTTGGAGCAATAGATCATAGCTCGTGAGTAACCGGAATGTCCTTTGGAATGATTTAAAAAAAAGAGTGTATTGACCAGTTTTTCTCTCAGTTTGCTTTTTAAATTTTTATAGCTAGAATTATTGGGGCTGGCATCGTAAAAAAAACCTGCAGCATCATCATCCGTTTGGAATTCGTTGTTTAATATTTTTTTATAAAAAGTATTGGTTTTAGAATTCTTAGAAAGCTTTGTTGAAAGTAAATCGCTTGATTTTACATTCACAGTTTTTACAATGTTGATTATAGCTTTTAAGTTTTCCATTTTGTGTTTATAAAAAATAAAAATACTGAAACACCATTACGGTAAATCACCTAATCGATAAGTTTTGCCTTTGATTATGAGAATAGTTGTTGCTATAAATCACGCAATATCAAAAAACTTCATTTTATCCTAAACTGAAGAATATTGATAATAGCTTATAGCCAATTTTAACTTTAAATGCTTATGGTAAGTAACGAACGAAAAAGATAGCTTTGTATTTTTTAATTTTCAATCACTCTATTGCTAATATAAGGAAATAATCGAAAAAACTGTCTCCAGCCCTTTTCATTTTCCGCCATTTCCAGAATTGTATTGATTTTTGTCGCCCAAAAAGCCTAATAAGGCTCATTTATTTCTATCTAAGGTCAATTTAACTTTGCAATATAAATAACTGTTTATCAGTAGTTTATATATTTTAACTGACTAAAAAGGGTAGGTTTTTTGCTATGGCTGATCAGGAAGGTACTGTCCTTACTATAAAGGGATATGTATCATAAATTTGTAATAACAAAGAAGGAAAAACAAAAAGAAGTTAAAGGAGTCGTTTTAATTAAATCGTCAAAAGTAATTAAAAACACAAGATCTTCAGGACTCCCTTAACTATATCTAAAAGCTTTAAAGGAACTTTTAGAATTACTCAAAGTTAGGTGTTTTATTTTTCATACTAAAGCTAAAGGTTTATTTTTTTTATAAACTGATTATCAAGCGTTTAACAAAATTTAGTATAAAAAATGTCTGATTTTTATCGTGACTAAATTGAAAGTCAGTTCTTCTTGAAATAAATTATTTCATTAAAAAGATTCTTAAATGAGTATCGACTTAATTTTTGGACTTAAAGAAACAATAAGGAACAATACTAATGTCCTGAAAAAACAGGAAGCAGTAATTGTTTGGGCGGATCTTGAATTCGGAGTGTTTTCAAAAGACTGTCGAAATTTTGGAATATGCAAAATTCACCAAAATTCCTTTGTGCCATTATATGCATCAAAAGAGAAGAAATGTCGGTGTAATCATGCACTCACGAAGATTATATATGACGCTAATGGACATTTGTCGATGCAGTTTTTTAAAAGTGAATTAAGTAACCATGCTCGCAAAAAATATTTTGCAAACAAGTTTTTTAAAATGGAAGAATCATTGGACTTACCAAAGTTTTTATGCGACAAAATGAAATGTAAGTCTTTTTTAATTCGGGAAGGGATGTACAAAATATTAGAATATCAATCCTTCTTTTCGGTTAAATTTTTCGAATCATCATAACAATAAAAAATTCAATCATGAGACCATTAACTTATTCAGACATCAAAAAAATCCATCAAGTAACAGACCTTTCAGTTTTTAATGATTTAGGATTACTTGAAAGCTTTAGCGATTTAGGAATTGACAATCTAAGTGATTATTCTCACTTACCTGATTTTCAAAATGCACCATGGAGAGTGGATGGAATAGAACTGTAAGTCGTCTCAGATTATTTAGAGCATTATAAAATAGCGTATCAATTATTAGTGTGTAGAATAAATTTTTTACAATGAAAAAATGCAAGTTTGTTTTAACAGCCTTTTTGCTGGTATTCGTTCACGTTGCAAGTATCAGTCAAACAAAAATTCAAGCGGTTTTGCTTGATGAAAATAATAAACCTGTTACAATTGCGAATGCATTAATTATTGATGAAAATCAGGAGATGGTAAAAGGGACTGTCATTTATGATGGATTGCTTGACCTTGATTGGGAATACAAACCCGAACATAAATTGAAAATCCAGGCTTTAGGCTGGGAGGATAAAATTATAGCGCTTGATGAATGTAAAACGAATTGTGATTTTGGAAAACTAAATCTTGCGGCCTCTTCTCTTGAATTGAAAGAGATCGTAGTTACAGAAAAGATACAATTGTTTGAAGCGAAGAACGGAATTATCAATGTAAATGTAGAAAATACAATACTAAGTGAAAAAGAATCAGTAATCGAGGTATTACAAAATAGCCCGGGAGTATTGGTTCGAGGAGAAAATGCGATTGAAATTTTTGGAAAAGGTACAGCTCAGATATATATTGACGGTGTAGAAATACAAGGAACAGAAATACTCCAGTCTATTAATCCGACAGAGATTAAAAAGATAGAAATCATTGAAAACCCATCAGCCAAATACGATGCTCAAGGAAAAGCGGTCATACATATTTATACAAAAAATGGAGGGCTTGAAGGCGTCTTAGGTCAAGTAAGAATTGCAACTTCAAAAAGTACGTTTAGAAGTGAAAATTATATGGCAAATCTCTCCTTCAATAAAGGACGATACTCCTTATATCTTTCCGGAGATTGGAATCCGTATAAGTTATTTTTTGATGAAAATTTTAGCCGGAGAATAACTTCAGATTCAAAAGTTTCCTCCTTAAGTAATGAAATAGGAAATACTAAAGAATCATGGCTTAATAATCGATTTCGATTAAAATCAGGGTTTCAAATTAATAAAGAACAACGTATTTCTCTAGAATATAAAGGAAGAGTCTTTGAAGAAGATGTAAACAGAATTAGCGCCAATAATATTGATGACATTAACTTAGATCCCTTTGTTTTGAATGCTCATACGGATGGGAACAAAAGATATAATTACAATATTTTAAATGCGAATTATCAAATTAAAAAAGGAGATCGAAAAACACTGAATATTGCAGCAAGTCAGACCCTATTTAATATTGACTTGGATGATCAAATAAATTTACAAAAGGAATCGGAATCTGTTAGACAAAGTCTATCAAAAGGAAGCAATACGTACAAATTCTTTATAGCGAAAGCGGACTATGAACATAAATTTTTAGCAGGCTACAATCTTGGTCTAGGCTTAAAGTTTTCGCAAAGTACGAATGATGGATCCAACCGACTTGAGAATATGGAAGATGGCGTATATGTACCGATAACTGATTTTAGTACAGATTATATTTATCAGGAAGAGAACTATGCTGCCTACACGACGCTTAAAAAAGATTGGAAGAAAATTACTGCTGAAATAGGACTGCGATTTGAATATACCGATGCAGTTGGCGAAAAAACGGACCAGGGAAAATTTCTTGACAACACTTTCGTAAATGTATTTCCAAGTGTCTTGTTGAATTATCAACTGTCAAAAACGTTCTCTACTAGTTTTAATTATTCGAAAAGAATTGGTAAGCCAAGTTTCTCAGACCTTGATCCTACAATCGATTTTATTGACAACTATTCTATGTTCAAAGGTAATCCGGAACTGAGGCCTGAATTTACAGATAATTATGAACTTAATTTTGCAGTATCAGGGTATCCAGTGTTTAAAGTTGGATATAACCGAAGCACAGATCCTATTCATATGGTTGTCGAAAAAGATCCATCAAATGATTTAGTAAATGTAGGGATTATTAGAAATCTGGACTACGTAAAATCATTAAACCTGGGAGTAACTATCCCATACCGAAACAAATGGTGGACCACAATGAATAGTGTAAGCTATACCAGAATGAATGTGAAGTACAATGAAAATTTTTATAACGGGGATGTAAGAAAACAGAATAATTGGCTCTTAATGTCATATCAGGATTTTAATGTGAAAAACGGCTGGAATTTTGGAACACACTTCTACTGGTATAGTCCTGGCTTAAGAGGCGTATTGGAATATTATTCAGGACATAATCTCAACTTTTGGGTAACCAAAAAATTTCAAGAAGGAAAGTATAAATTAATACTACAGTTTGAAGATGTGCTTAGGTCGAATATAGAAGGGGCGGATATTAATATTGAAAATATAAATGTGCAGTCTTCATTTTATTATGACAAAAGAAAAGTTCGCCTGACCTTTTTATACAAATTTGGAAAGCTGAAAGAAGCAACTGCAGGTAGAGCGAAAAATGGCGAAGAATTTAATCGAATAAAAACGAAATAAATAATTTTTTAAAAACAAAAAAATAGAAACATGGAAAAGAAT
>CAYXQH010000402.1:0-6049 GCA_964467425.1 uncultured Saprospiraceae bacterium | reverse complement strand
AAGAGTAAAAAAAATAATTCAGCTCCGTTACTAATTACGAAGCTGAATTATAATGACCAGCTTATTAAAACTGAAATAAAAATCCGGTCAGAAAAATTATAAATGCACTAACCTAAAAGTAAGATGTTCATCTGCTAATCTAAAGTGCACAAAATAAATTCCTTTTGCCAGGTTGCTATTGTCATACATGAATGCATGCTGCCCACTATTCAAAAGGTCAAATGATTTTATCTGATCTACTTTGATTCCTCGTACATCGTATAAGTCAATGCTAATAGGCATTGATGCAGGAAGCTCAAACTCTATAGTAAAGAATTTATTAAAAGGATTAGGGAAATACTGAAGATTAATTTCGCTACTTAAATTTTGATTATTGTCTAAAAGGTCTACAAATAATTCAAGTTGAATAATACTATCACAACCATTGATCGTAGTAAACATTTCTTGATAAACACCAGTGGAATCATATACAGAGTTTCCAAGGGTATACGTTTCACCCTGTAGAATAGTATCACTAATTTCTATAAAGTAACTTGGATAGACTTCAAGGTTGATTGTTGTTGTACTATCACAATCATTGCTATTCGTTTCTGTAAAAGAATAAACACCAGCTTCGGTAAGTTCCAAGCCTCCCGGATCATAGGTTTCTCCTGCACAGATAGATTCAAATAACTCTACTGAACTATCCCCATTTTGTATGTCAACGATAATTACACTATCACAACCATTCAAACCTGCATCTACTAAGATTTCATAACCGCTAGGGTTAGCTGTTGAATAAGTTACCCCATTGAAGTCAACCGTTTCATCACTACATAAAACAGGGTTGAAAAGATTAACAAGGCTAGTGGCTACTTCAATAGTTTGCGTAAATGTATCGCTCCCAAAATCATTATTCACTGTCAAGCTTACCTCATAGTAACCAGGTGCATCAAAAACTATTACAGGATTTGGATCCGTAGAACTTGCAGGGTTTCCATTTTCAAAGGTCCAATTCCAACTAGTTGGACTGGCTAAACTTATATCTTGAAAGGTAACAGAATAGGGACCACAATTACTATTGTCAACAATTGCATTAAAATCAGCAGTAGGGCCATTCGCTATAGTCACTTGCTGGCTGGTTGTATCCATTCCACAGTCATTGATCGCAATAAGCACCACTTCATAGGTGCCATTATTAAAATAATTATGTTCAGGATCAAAAGACTGGGTAGTCGAGTTGTCTCCAAAGTCCCAGAGGTAAGAAGTAGCTCCATCTGATGCATTGGTAAAGTTGGCTACTGATCCATCCAAAGAAAAAGTGAAATCTGCAACCGGGACATCGTTTATAATGACAAAGTCGCTGTAAATGGCAGTATGACTTCCTCCAGCATTACTTACTTCTAATCGTACTTCATAAATACCAGGAGCAGGATAGGTGACCGTAGGATTTTGTAAACCAGAACTTTGCGGGTTTCCACCTTCGAAAGTCCAGTTCCAGCTATCAGCACGTAAAGAAGCATCTTGAAATTGGACGCTCATACCAGGACAACCTTCTTGCAGATCTGCACTAAATTGCGCTAATGGTGGCAACAATGGTTGAGCTGCTTCTGTTAAGAATATTGGTGCTCCAGTAAGTGCTATGCTGTTCGTGGAAATAAGCGAAGAAAGTTCCGTTTCTGCGTAATTCCATTCTTTTTTATAAAGCTGAGATAAATTAAAGCCAGATGGAAAAGAATAGGTCGCACTTGCCGTTTCCGCTTGATCTATCATGGTCTTTGCCCAAAGTACATAGGTATAGTTTCCATTACCATCAACGAAAGCTGCTCCATCTATACTATCCGATAAGATTAGATTTGTTGTTTGCAACGGATCATAAGTTGATCCGAAAAGTAAATCTGATGTAGTCTTATAGGCTTTACCTTGAATCGTTATATTTTGATCGTAAGGTTGGTCGCCTTCTATCTCTTCATAAAGTCCCATTAATTGAAATGGATCATCAGCAGTATTATAAGATTCTGTTTCTGCTAACTGTCTTACATGAAATTGAACGAGATTATTTTTTATACTATTTACATAGGCTTTAATAATAAAATTCCGTTGAGCACTATTTCCGCCAATGAAATTTCCAAATTGTTTTCTTGGAATATTGCAACCACTGATATACCATCGTTTTTCCGGAAAGGTATTTCCATCAAAACCATAGTTGAATAAAACATCCTGAAATTCATTCTTTAAGGTAACGATCCCGTCTGCTGCTGCATCAGAATGTCGCTCATAAACGAAGCCACCAACATTTGTGTCATAATAAGAGGTGCTGCCATCGAAATGCGGTAGTGAATTATAAGCTACAGCATCAAAATAAGCTCCACCGGTATGTGGATAACCAGCTATCACACTTCCATCTATCGGATTATCAGTGTTTCTCAATACTGCATCCATAAAACTCGGAAAACCAATTCCAGCAATAGTAACATAACTATCCGGGTCTAAAGTTTTTATGATTTCATAACTGATGCGCAACATTCTAACATAATATTGAATTGGTGCATGCAAGGCATAGTCACATGGGTCAGGATCGTTTTCCCACCAATTACCATCTTCGCCTGGAGGTAGCCATCCTCTTTCACCGGAAGCATCAAAGTCAGGGCCGCTTGTGATTTCCCAAAAACGAATATTGTCTTTATAAACATTGACCGTATTATATAAATACTTAGCGTATTCATTGTCATCATTATAAGGCGTGCCATTAGCACCACCATCCCAAATATCTAGGTATAAATTTTCAAAAAGAATAGAAGATGCCTCTGGACAATGAGCAACCGTATCTACGACACTCGAAGCTGGAAAACCAACCGTTGCGACATTATCCCGAAGATCAATGTTATTATAATATTCGAAGGTTTCTTTCTCAACTTCATAGCCCCAAAAATCAAGGAAAAAATGCGGTAGTATAGTCCGAAAAGATTTTACGCCGGCACCTTGTTGATTTACATTGACATTACCTGCGGCAATATCACCCAGTTGCTCATCTGTCCAGGGTGGGTAATAAGACGTATTCGAACCTGGTCTAAATGAACCACCATAAGCAGGAACCTGATCCTTCGCAGTAAAATTAAGTTGAGAACCGGACGGTACTTCAATAGTAATAGTGACAGATTCAGTAATGCTACCACAATGGTTAGTTGCGGTAAGCTCTACCGTATACGATCCACTCTGAAGATATAAATGAAAAGGGCTGGGATCGCTACTCATATTTCCATCACCAAAATTCCAAAGAAAATCTGTTGTATTATTACTGGATGTATTTGAAAAGTCAACTAAAGGGCCATTAATAGTATGTGTAAATCCTGCTATTGGAGTTTCTCCAATATTGATTATATCTGTTTGTTCTGCTAAGAGGTTTCCATTTGAATCAAAACTTTGTAATGCTACATTATAGCTACCTGTTTGATTGAAAGAGATGGATGGGTTTTGAGCATTGGAGCTTGCAGGTGTTCCACCTTCAAAAGTCCAGGACCAGTTCGTTGCATTCGACGGTGACTCATCGGTGAATTGTATCGTTTGTGGAGCGCAACCTTCAGTAACATCAGCAGAAAAGATCATGTCTGTTAGAAAAATCGGAGCGCCGGTTAAAGCGATGTTTTGAGATGACACTCCACTGCGTTCACGAGTAGCTCCAAAATCCCATGTTCTTTTAATAAGGTTATCAATACCAAGATTGGCTGGAAAACTATAAACTGCATTTGCGGCTTCTGAATTATCTAAAGATGTTTCTGCCCAAAGGACATAGGTGTAGTTGTCATTAATATCTTTAAACGCACCACCTTTTACGCCTGCTGGCAAGTTAAGTGCAGCAGTACGAGTTTCATCATGTACTGTTCCGTATAATAACTCGGAAGCACTTTTATATGAAATGCCTTCATCATTGGCTTCTTGAAAATAACCATCCGTGAAATCTAGTTTTTTATACAAACCCATTACATCAAATTCGAAGAAGGCTTCCTCATAGGTTTTGTCTTCCGCCAATTTGAAAATATGCGATTGTAAAAAATTATTTTGCATGCAAATGACTACATTTTTAATCATGAAGTTTCGCTGTGCTTCTTCTGATCCAATGAAGTCGCCAAATTCTTTTCTGGGCAAATTAATCTCGGTAATAATCCAGGGCTTTAGAGGATAGGTACTTCCATCATAGCCATAGTTATTTAAAACACCTTGTAAAGTATCCTGGAGTGCCAACACACCATCGGCTGCTGCATCGGAATGGCGAGTCAGGACAAAATCCATAATATCATCATCCCAGTATCGGAGACTACCATCAAAGTGTGGATAAGAATGAAAACCCATGATATCAAAATAGGCACCACCTTTTAAAGGGTAATCAGTATTTTCACTTCCATCAGAAGGATTGTCTGTATTTCGAAGTACAGCATCTAAAAAACTAGGATAACCTACACCCGAAACCGCAACATATGCATCTGGGTCTACTGTTTTTATAACTTCATAACTGATACGTAATAATCGGACATAATGAAAAATAGGAGCTCTTAATTTATAATCACAAGGATCTGGATTGTTTTCCCACCAGTTGCCTTCTGAGCCAGGAGGTAACCATCCTCGATTCTCTGTAAAATCAAAACCGGGCTCATTCCATATTTCCCAAAATTTTATATGCTCTCCATAGAGTAGGGCCGTTTGATAGATATATAAAGCATAGTGATTATCATCGTTGACAGGTGTTCCGTTTTCTCCATTGTCCCAGATGTCCTCATACATATTTGAAAATAAAGTAGACTGAATACCTGGACAATATTCTGTTGGATCTTGATGCTCTGGAGCAGGAAAGCCAACAATAAGTGTATTATCTTCTAAGCCAAGCTCTTCAAACAATTCGTAAGTGCTGACTCTTGCATCATAACCATATTGAAATAAAAAGCTTTCAAATAATCCAGGGCGTAAAGCTTTAATTCCTAATCCATCAACGCCTGTTGCTGGATTACCAGCAGATATTTCAGCAAGAAACTCATCACTAAAGCCTGGATAGTCACCAAGATTTGTCCCCGCACGAAAATATCCATTGTATGGACGAATCGTGTCATTGGCTGAATAGTTTACCTGAGCAGATAAATCTATGCAAGCCAGCAGGAGCAACACTGTTAGAAGTGATACTTTTCTCATAATCTATAAAACTTTATAATTGATCAATTATAATATGCTAAAACAGTACCATATATATGTAGAAAGGTATTCCCAGAAGGGGGTAAAGGTTTTTGGAAGGCTGATTTTATATAAAAATACAGTAAAACCGGGGCTTTTGCAATCAAAAGCATAGAAATAGTGCCGTTTAGGAATCCTATCCGACTAAAAATAGAAAAAGCTCCACATATTATGTGAAGCTTTTCAGTGCCCGAGGAGGGAGTCGAACCCTCACGCCCATACGGACACATGGCCCTCAACCATGCCTGTCTACCAATTCCAGCACTCGGGCGAGTTTATCGTTATGTAAAGATGCGTCTTATGCACCCATATATTGGCAGCGCAAATATAATTTTTAATGACGAATACTTAACAATAATCTTAGAAAGAATAGTTCATAACTCTCTTATTATTACTTGGCATATAGAACAGTTTTTATTCTAAAAAATTTGCTGTCTACGTTTTTATAGCATCTAATTTTTATAAAAGTCGACTTATCATGATAAAGCATTCATTTAATAATTTAGTAGAAAATCATGTGATTCAGCCTGTTAGGGTAATTTTTTTTTAAAAAAACACAAAAATAAAATTCATTACTATGTCACATATTTGGCAAAAAATAAAATTTATCTATGATAATGATCTTACCGCTTGATATTATAACCCTACCGAAAACTTGGAATATTAAACCATTCAACTTTTGATAATTACCAAAAAAATAAATTCATTTTTTTTCTGCTCTTAAAAGATGCTAATGATTTGGGATATAATTAAATAGTTTCATACGTCACATTGTTTTTTAATAGCTATTGCATCTATCTTTTAAAATCACTTATATTTGAATCATCTAATTGATAAAGAGTGTTCTACA
>CAYXQH010000401.1:0-6061 GCA_964467425.1 uncultured Saprospiraceae bacterium | reverse complement strand
CACGAGCATCAATTCCTTCCAAACCTACTGAAGTGGTCAATACTACTTTGCCAAGTGCCATTCCTTCTAATATCTTTGCTCGCATTCCGCTACCAGAAAGCAAAGGCACGACCGTCAATGGATGTTGATTAACGAAAGTTGGTGCACAAGGAACTTCACCATGAATATGAATGTTTTTTTTCTGAAGATCTCGAAGCCAATCCGGCGTATTACGTCCAGCAATATGTAATGAAAGCTTAGGAAATTCTTTTAAAGCTTTTGTCCAGATATTTTTTAAAAACCAATCTAAACCTTCCAGATTCGGCATCCAATCCAAAGAGCCTATGAAAGAAATCGATAATTCTTTTTCAAAAACCGAATAATCTGGTTGATACTGTGTCTGATCAACTCCAATTGGCGTAACCTTAGCCCCGTTTTTATACCCTAGCTTTTTAAAGGTCTGCAGATCTCGCTCCGTAATTGGAACCAATACATCATAGTCTTTCAGTTTTTCGATTTCGTATCGTTTCAGTTTTTCAGTTAAATGACTGAGGTACCATTTTTTAGGAAAAGCATTGGTGTTTTTAGCAATACGATCCCAAATCTCATGTTCCACATTATGCGCTCGCATGGCAATCACCGCATTTGAATATTTTTTAATCGTTGAAATATATGGGGCAAGATATAAGGTCTCTAATTGAACAACATCGAATTGCTCTTTTTGTAAAACCGTTTTCAGTTGCTCTTCGAAATCTTTCGAAACAAAACGCTGAATGTGATAGCTATCTTCAGAGAAAAGGTTCACGAAGGCGTCCGTGAACTTTACTTCACTATCAATGTCGACGGTGTAAATCTCTTTGTAATGATTGAAATTTTGAGGAAGGTTTTTAGTATCAAAATAATGCTTCTGCGTATTCATACTAAGCAAGGTCACTTGACAGCTCAATTCGTTCATTGCTTTTGCCAGATTGGTGATAGCAATTGCTTCTCCATCCTTTAAGGGGAATGGGAATTTTTTTGTCAGTTGCAGAATTTTCATAATTCCTGTATCAAATATTAGTCAAAACGAAAAGGTATTTTGATACCTTGTTAAAAGATTTCAAACCTAAAAAATTCAGTCTGGTTGAAGTAGATTTTACCTTATCCTTTAGTATTTTGACTTAACAATATCTAATAATAGATTTTTCCTTCAAATATTTATTCTTGGCTTAGCCCTTAAAATTGTCAACATTTTGAGCAGCTAAGCACTATACAAATGTAAATTATTTTAATCGAAAACTTTCCAGAGATACGCTTTTTGTCAACTGGTGGTTCCAAAAAGAATACTACTATAGGATCGTTTCTTGCGCTTCATACCAGGCAGGAGACACAATACATAAAAATTCAAGCTTTATATCTCCTTGATTTTCAACATGTTGAGTAGCACCTTCTGGGATAAATATCGTATCCCCCTTTCCAACAAGTCGTTCTTCCTTGTCAATTACCATTTTTGCATGGCCTTGTAATATAAAATAGGTTTCCGAGCATTTTTCAAGGATATGAGGGATTGAAGATTCGCCAATCTCCAGGCTTGCATGAGCAAGGCTATAGCCTAATGGAATATTATCATTTTTAGGATGTAAAACTTCAATAATTGCTGTTTTATCCCCTGCTTCGAAAGATTCTAAATCTCCTAGTGATTTTATGAGCATTTGGTATATTTTGCTTTAAAAAAACGTTTATTCCCTCACTTGGGCTGCTTTTATTTATTAAGGGCACTAAGTTCTTTAAAATAAATTGGTTTTTAAGAGTGTTTAGTTATTTTTGGTGCATCAATAAAAACTTATGCTAAAAGCTTCTAATATTCACAAATCTTACGGTAATCTCCATGTGTTAAAAGGGGTTGATCTTGATATAAAGAAAGGAGAAATCGTTTCTATTGTTGGAAAATCAGGAGCGGGGAAAAGTACCCTATTGCACATCCTGGGTACACTGGATGTACCTGATAAAGGCAAGCTTATTATAAACGATAACGTTGTTTCAGAGCTCGGTCAAAAGCCACTGGCAAATTTTAGAAATACACATATTGGTTTTATTTTCCAATTTCACCATTTGCTCCCTGAATTTACAGCTTTAGAAAATGTTTGCATTCCAGCTTATATTAAAAAAGGAGCACCGGATCCGAAAAACCGTGCTAAAGAATTGCTCGATTATTTAGGTTTAAGTGAACGTATGGAACATAAGCCTACTCAGCTTTCTGGTGGTGAGCAACAAAGAGTCGCTGTTGCAAGAGCTTTGATGAATGAGCCGGCTGTAGTTTTTGCAGATGAACCTAGTGGAAATTTAGATTCAGAATCTTCACAGGATTTGCATCAATTGCTTTTTAATTTAAGAGATGATTTTCAACAAACGTTTATTATTGTCACCCATAATGAAGAGTTGGCAAAAATGAGTGATCGAACACTTGTGATGAAAGATGGACAATTTTAAAATATGGTTATATAGTTATATCGTTATGTGGGATATTTAAGGAAACTCCAAACATAACGACATAACCATATGGCCACATAACTACATGACCGCATAAATGGCTGGACCTGTTAAAAATAACAATTCTAATACTGGAAAAAAGGCTAAAAATTTTTTTAGCGATGTCTGGGATTTCTTCTATGACCTGATCGATTTATCTGAAGGAATGGACCGAAAAGGAACCATTCAAAACATCAAGGATAATAAAAGAATGCGAGGGGCAAATGCCTGGCTGTTGATGTGTTCGATTATGATTGCATCATTAGGTCTTGACCTTAATTCTCCTGCTGTCATTATTGGTGCGATGTTAATTTCGCCTTTGATGTCTCCAATCTTAGGCGTCGGACTTGGTGTCGGAATTAATGATCGGGAAACATTGTATGTTTCCTTACAGCATTTTGGAATTGCCATAGGAATTGCCTTATTCACCAGTACCTTCTACTTTTTCTTTACGCCATTTGGTGGAGCGACCGATGAAATCATGTCGAGAACTGAACCGAGCACGCTGGATGCGATGGTTGCTTTTTTTGGTGGAATTGCAGGAATTATATCAGGTTCCAGAATTGATAAATCCAATGCTATACCGGGCGTAGCCATTGCAACTGCCTTGATGCCACCGCTTTGTGTGACCGGATTTGGACTAGCAAATGGCAACCTCACAATTATTATCAACTCCTTTTATTTATTCTTTCTGAATGCCACTTTGGTAGCGTTTGCAACCTTTGCAATTGTTCGCTTCTTACGTTTTCCGATGAAACAATACGGCACAGCACGAGAGAAAAGAAATATGCATTTCATTATCTATGGCGTTAGTTTATTAATCATTATTCCTAGTATTTTAATTTTGAAAAAGGTCTGGGCAGATTTTAATTTAAAACGAGATACTAAAGAATTTTTAAGCGATTATTGTGGCGAAAATATTAAGTATGTAGATAGCTGGGATATTATCAAACAAGATAGTTTCAATCAGATTGCCATAAAAATTTACGGCTCAGGTTATAAGCATTTCGATAAGCAAAAGATGGAAGAAGGACTTGAAAATCTGAATATAAAAAACACTAAGATTGATCTTATCCCAACGACTGAAGTAGACTTGGCAAAACTACAAAAACTGGAGGCTGATTTATCCGGTTTTAAAAGCATCGCTCAACAATTGGAAATTGCCAAAGAAACAAAATCAGAGAACGAAGTTATCATTGGAAATCTTCAAGCGAAAATAGATAGCATCCAGGCGGACACCATTCCCTTCGACAAGATTTGTGTAGAACTCAAAGCAGCTTTCCCGAATATAGATCAAGTCGCTTTTGCAGAAGCTAAAGAATCAAACTTTGAACGAACTAATGAGCTCCCCATCCTTTTGCTGCGTTGGAAAAAATCAATTCCACTTTCTAATATAAGAAGAGAAGAACCTCGAATTCAAAACTTTATACAAGCGAGAATAGAGCTGGATACCTTGAAGATTGTACGGTATTAAACAGAGGTGATGGGTGGGTGAAAGGGTGAAAGGGTGAAAGGGTGAAAGGGTGAAAGGGTGAAAGGGTGAAAGGGTGATTAAAAAACTTATTCCTTTGCTAACTTATTCACTTATTGTCTTAACTATCTTGACCTTTGACCTCTGGTCATTTCCACTTAGAAGTGCTAATCATTGCTTTAGGATAGTCTGCACCGATACGCACTTGGCATTGCGATTGTTCTTCTTCAGACATCATATCAGGTTGATGAATTTTTTCTTTAGGTATTTCTGAAAGCTCAGGTAACCAATGGCGAACATAGGCACCATCCGGATCGTATTTTCGAGCTTGGGAGAGGATATTAAAATACCGATTTTCACGAGGGTCGCTTCCCACTCCTGCAATATAATTCCAGTTCCCCCAATTACTACAAGGGTCGTAATCAATGAGCAAACTTTCAAAATACTCTGCCCCCATTTGCCAATTTACTTTCAAATCTTTCACTAGAAAACTAGCTACATTTTGGCGACCACGATTTGACATAAAGCCAGTACTTGCTAGCTCACGCATATTCGCATCTATCAAAGGTACACCAGTTCGGCCTTCAATCCACAGATTAAGCAAATGCAAATCATTTTTTAAAGAATAATCTACTTCTGCTTTAGTTCCCCCTTTTAGAAATATTTTTTTGCCGTGTTTCTTTCCCATTAATCTAAAGAAATCACGCCAGAGTAATTCGAAAAATATCCAATAGGTAGATTTATTATCTCCACGTTCTGATTCATAACGTTTTAACTCATAATAGATCATTTTGGGAGAAAGGCAACCCTGTGCAAGCCATGGAGAGAATTTTGTAGAATAATCGCCTCCTAACATTTCATTTCTAGAATTAAAATATTCTTTAGCAAGGTTTGTTTCCCACAAATAATATTTCAACCGTTTAAGACCTTCTTGTTCACCACCTTTAATAACAAAGGTGTTTCGATCATCCGCTTCTTCTTCTTCAAAACCAAAATCACTTAAGCTCGGAATAGTTCCAGGTGTAATGGCCATAGTCCGCGGACTAAAATGTTCTCTTGGACTTGGCAAAGGTTCCCGAACAGGACAAATACGTTCGACCTCTTTTCTAAAAGTGCTAAAAACATCCGGGCAATGTGTAACTGGAAATGGAAGATCTTGTGTATAAAAAAGCATTTTCCCTCTGGAGTAGATAATCTCCTGCCCTACTGACCATAGTTTTTGCTCTAAAGAATCTTGAATCTCTACTTCCTCAGAAGTTCTTTCCCGATTACAGAAGACCCAACTGGATTTAAGTTGGCGGGCAATTTTAAAAATCTCCTCCTCTGACTTTCCAACCCGAACGATCAGATCGCTTCCAAGCTTTCGAAGTGAAGCTCTTAGGTTCTGAATGCTTTCAATCACAAATTTAGCTCGAAACTTTCCAGTTTTATCAAACCCAAATTTGCTTTTAGATTTAAAAACCCGTTCATCAAAAATATAAATTGGAAATACCTCTTCCCCGCTTTTAATAGCATCTGTGAGAGCTTCATTATCATGAAGCCTAAGATCCTGGCGAAACCAAACTATGACGCGATGGCGTTTCATACAAATTATTTGATTAAACAAAAACGTGTAGTGCTTCTTTGCTGCTCTTGTCTATCGGAGGATTTAAATAATAACAGTTTTCTCTCAATGTTGTTCGGGAAATTTGCGTAAAAATAACTTAATAAATTTTAATCTCCTTATCAAGAAATAATTTTTTATTAAAAATATCCCAGATACATTAAATATCTCAGAAGTGATCATGTCTAATTTTGAAATAGAAATTCAAAAGAAGAATATTTCTAAATTTTCTTTCAAGTATTACGGCTTTAACTAATCTAGCTTTACATTTGTGTTAAAATTTAAGATAAGGGTTCAAAAATCGTATACGTTTACTTTAGCAAGTATCCATTCAAATTTTTCGCAGCTAGTTTTTTGATCTTATTTACCTTAATTTGACAATTCTTCTTAATCAAAATAAGTAATCTCTTTGTTTTAAAACAAAAACGTATGAAAGCATTATTATATTTTTCTACCCTTTTCTTATTTATCGCTTGTACAAATGATCAAGAGCAAAAGCA
>CAYXQH010000400.1:0-6083 GCA_964467425.1 uncultured Saprospiraceae bacterium | reverse complement strand
AAAAATGAAAAACCCTTGGCTGTTTATATTCCATAGTCTGAATATTTGGGTCATGTATTTTTTAATGACTTATCTCTGTTTCTTTGCCTTTGCGCCAACATCTGTATTACCACCTATTGCTGCCTTAATGGCCTTTGTTTTTGGGGCTTTTGGTATTGTTATCCCATCTCCGGGAGGAATGGGTACTTATCATTTTTTCACATCGGAAGCTTTGATGATTTATGGCTTGCCGGATGGGGACGCTTTTTCATTTGCCAATATTTTATTTTTCTCTATCCAAATTGGCTGTAATGTATTAATTGGAATATTATCTTTAATTCTATTGCCCTTGTTTAATCGAGGCTATGAACCAAAACCTCTAAATATCGTAGAAGAAAGTGCTGAACAAATTACAAGTTAAAATATTGGACTGGGACTCTGTACAAGGAAGGATAGCAGGCTGGCAAGCTAAAGGAGATAAAGTTGTTTTCACCAATGGCTGCTTTGATTTGTTACATTACGGGCATATTCATTATTTAGCAGAAGCAAGGACACTTGGAGATCGTTTGGTGATTGGCTTAAATGGAGCGGCATCAGTAGCTAGATTAAAAGGTGCACATAGACCAATCAATGATGAAAAAACAAGACAATATCAATTAGCTGCTATGGAGTTTGTAGATGCTGTTGTGGTCTTTGAAGAGGATACACCCCTTGACTTGATTCAGCATTTGTTGCCGGACGTTTTAGTGAAAGGAGGTGATTGGAAAATTGATCAAATTGTCGGAGCTGATGTTGTTTTAAAAAATGGCGGTTCCGTAAAAAGTCTGGCTTTTGTCGAAGGATATTCTACGACTACTATTGAAGCAAAAATAAAGAATCAAGATGAAGATTAAAAAGCTTATTTCTTTTCTGGAGACCATCGCTCCGCCGGTCTATCAAGAATCTTATGACAACTCTGGTTTGATCGTTGGAAATCCTGATGAAGAAATCCGTGGAGTTTTGATTTGTTTGGATTCTACAGAAGAGATTTTGGATGAAGCATTTGAATTAGGTTGCAACTTAATCATAGCGCATCATCCAATTGTTTTTAAAGGCTTAAAACGTTTTACAGGAAAGACCTATGTAGAACGTGTGGTAATGGATGCGATAAAAAATGACATTGCGATTTATGCCATTCATACAAATCTGGATAATGTTTACTCCAAAGGAGTTAATGCAAAAATTGCAGAAAAATTAGGCTTAATCAATACACGCATTTTGGCACCTAAAAAAGAGATGCGCAAATTAACAGCTTATGTTGATCCTAACTTTTCGGAAGAAGTAAGGAATAGCATACATAATGCTGGTGCAGGCTATTTGAATAGTTCAATTGGCCAAAGTCATGCAAGTCTGGGGGTTTCAAATATTGAGACGACTAAAGCGGAAGTTCGATTGGATTTTATATTTCCACTGGATTTGGAACGAAAAATTATGCAGGCATTTTTCCGAAGTTATCCGATTGAAAACCCACCCTATGAAATCATTGCCTTAGAAAATGCTAATAATGGAATCGGAGCCGGAATGATTGGAGATTTGGAAGAACCAATTGCAGAATCGGTTTTTCTGAAAAAGCTAAAACGAAAGATGAAAGCTGGTGTGGTTCGACATACTAAATTAAGAAATAAAAGAGTTCGAAAAGTAGCAGTTTGTGGCGGATCTGGTGGTTTTTTATTAAAAGATGCCATCCGTCAAAATGCAGATGTTTTTGTTACTGCTGATTATAAATACCACGAATTTTTTGATGCGGATGGGGATATTGTTATTGCAGATGTCGGCCATTATGAAAGCGAGCAGTATACAATAGAGCTGTTACATGAGATAATAAGCCAGAAATTTAGTATCTTTGCGGCTCATTGCACGAAAGTGAATACCAATCCGGTAAAATATTTATAAAAAATTATAGCCTTTTAAAAAAAATGTTTTTCAAGTTCATTTGTATAAAGTGTTGAAATTCAGGCTGCTAAAAGGTTTAAAATTTTCAAAAATATATGGCAAATACAGTAGAATTAAGCGTTGCGGAAAAATTAAAGCAACTAAACGATTTACAATTAATCGATTCTGAAATCGATGAAATTTCCATTTTAAAAGGAGAACTTCCAATGGAAGTCCGGGATTTAGAAGACGAAATTGTTGGTCTCGAAACCAGAGTAAGCAGGTTGGAAGGGAATGTGTCTGATATTGAAAGTGAAGCGAACAGACATGAGGCAAACATTAAAGAAGCGGAGGCATTGATCGAACGATATGAAAAGCAAATGGATAATGTGAAGAATAATCGAGAGTATGATGCTTTACAAAAAGAGTTAGAATTACAGCGATTAGAAATTCAACTATCTGAAAAGAAAATTCGCGAAACGACAGGAATTAAAACCACTAAACAAGAAACGCTTAATGCAGCTAAAGAACGGTTAGATGCTAAAAAAGCAGATTTAGAGGTTAAAAAAGTAGAGTTGGAAAAGATTATTGAGAAGACAGAATCTGATGAGGCAAAATTGAAAAGGAAGTCTGAAAAGGCAAGAAAGAAAATTGAAGACCGTCTTCTTAAGTCTTATGATAGAGTTCGTTCTAATTATCGAAATGGCTTAGCGGTAGTACCAATTTCTCGGGACTCTTGCGGAGGTTGTTTTAATAAAATTCCACCTCAGGTACAGCTAGAGATCGGAATGCGAAAGAAAATAATCGCTTGCGAACACTGCGGTCGAGTTTTAGTGGATGATAATATTCACGAAGTTGTAGCTGCAGCTAAGAAGTAAGATTTAAAAGACATTAATCAAAAAATACCAAATGAGCCACAAGAGTTAATCTTTTGTGGCTCTTTGTTTGCCTTGACAACACTTTCCTATATCTAAACGTTTTTAAAACAAAAGGTAAATCTTTATGCTATCCAAAAGCCCGATTCGGGGACTATTTATTCTTCTGATTAGTTTTCTGTTTTCTATCAACAGCTATGCTGCAGGGAAATTCGAGTTTAGCCCCAAGGCTAAAGAAGCTTATGAAAATGTTATCAACCTTCGATTTGATGATGCCCAACGACTGATTTATCAAATCAAATATGAAGACCCGGATAATCTCATCGTTTATTATATTGAAAACTACATTGATTTCTTTTCCGTTTTTATAAATGAAAATAAACAAGAGTTTAAACGTTTAGTAAAAAATAAAGATTATCGCCTAAAGCAATTGAAAAAAGGAGACCCTTCTTCTCCTTACTACCTTTACACTCAAGCAGAAATTCGATTGCAATGGGCTTTAGCACGCTTAAAATTTGAAGAGTACTTCGCCGCATTTAATGAGGTGAAAACAGCTTACAAACAGCTTAAGCGGAATGATAAAAAATTTCCCAATTTCGTAGCCAATAAAAAAAGCCTGGGTATTCTGCACGCTATTGTTGGGACGGTTCCTGATAATTATAAATGGGGCGTAAAATTGCTCGGTGGAATGAGTGGAACGATCGAACAAGGACGAAATGAAATTGAAGTGGTGATTAACTATTCTAAAAACAATGATTTTGTCTTTGAAGAGGAAACGCTGGTAATGTATGCTTTTTTATTATTGCATTTAAAAAATCAAGATGAAGAAGCCTGGACCTTGATTCATTCTGGAAAATTAAATCCTGAGAAAAATCCATTGGCTTGTTTTGTTTTGGCGAATGTAGCCATGCGGACTGGTAAAAATGATGAAGCAATCCAAATGCTTGAAAACCGACCAACTGATCCGGCGCATATGCCATTTCCTTATTTAGATTATATGCTGGGCGTTGCCAAATTAAGTCGTTTAGACTCAGATGCAGATCGTTATTTAAAAAAATATATCCGTGAATTCAGAGGGATTAATTACATCAAGCAAGCCTATCAAAAAGTAGCCTGGCACCACTTGCTTAATGGCAATATAGCTGGATACAAAGAAAACATTGCAAAGTGTAAAACGAAAGGGAAGAGTGTGATCGATGGGGATAAAAATGCGAAAAAGGAAGCCGAGAAAGGACAGATTCCGAATCCTGATTTATTAAAAGCAAGAATACTTTTTGATGGAGGCTATTATCAGAGAGGATATGATTTGTTGAAACAAAAAAGCGATTCGGATTTTACTAAAAAACAATTCAAACTAGAGTATTCGTATCGCTTAGGAAGAATAGCACATAAGATGGATCGCTTGGATGAGGCAATTGCTTATTATCAAAAAACTATCGATAATGGACGAGATGAATCCTGGTTTTATGCATGCAATTCTGCCCTTCAAATAGGTCACATTTACGAAGACCTTGGGCGAAAACCTCAAGCAAAATCATTTTATAGGACCTGTCTGAAAATTAAACCAGATGAGTATAAAAATAGTTTGCATCATAAAGCAAAAGCTGGGCTTAATCGGTTGAAGAATTAGAGTCGTTTTTAAATCAACGCTAACTCCTGAAAATATTCGCTTCATTTCCAAACCACCTTTTTGCGATGACTACGCCTATAGCTGCCAGCATAAAAAGCGAAATAAAAACCACCGTCAACAAACCGTAGTCGATCGTTCCACCAACAATTTCTTTAGAAGCCAAGGTGACGTTTAGGATTGGTATAAGTGCAGTCATGAAATTTAATTCTGCAGAAGGGAACATACCAAAGATTACCGGGAAAATAATAACGATAATAAATGGCTGTAATAAACTTTGTGCCTCTTTAAATGACTTGGCATAAATTGTAATTGGAATCAATACACCAGCAAAAAAAGTAGTCAGAGGGATCATCATTAAAATCATCCAGAGGACAGACTTAAGATTTAAAATGGCGGTAACGAAAGGGAGGTCTTGATTTATTTTTAGAAAAAGAAAAATACCAAAAAAGGTTAGTAAGCCCGAAATGACACCAGCAGTTACAATGACCAATAATTTTCCAATTAATATTTGAAATCGATTGGCAGGTAAGACCAATAAAGTCTCAATGGTCCCACGTTCTTTCTCCCCAGTGAAAAGGTCAATCGCTGGATACATAGCACCCATAAAGGAGAAAAGAATAAAAAATAAAGCTGGTATCGCTCCAAAAAAAGCACCAATAGAGTCTTTCTCTTTATGTAGATTTTGTTTGTCTAAACTGGTAGGATTTAGGATAGAGAGATCGGTTCCTTTTTCAGCAAGGCGTTCGGTAATGATGACTTTTCGAAAATCACTAATTGTACTAGAGATACTGCTGTACTTAAACGTATCCCTTCGGCCTTCGGCTTTGTAAAGTAGTTCTAGTTCACCGGTTTTACCTTCCTCTATTTTCCGATCAAAATCCTTACTGATGATTAGACCAAAATCAATACTGTCTTTTGTTACCCATTTATGAATTTCCTGAGGAGATAAGCCTTCAAAAAGCTTTAGATCTTTCCTTCGCTGAAAACGCTTTACCAAATCCTCGCCGTTTCCATTGTCTTGAATTGCTAATTTGATTTCTTTAAAACCTTTGGAAGAATCACCAGGGGAGAGGGAGACTCTGGAAACTACTGTAAAAATAACAGGCACTAAAATAATAGGAAGAACGATCATCGCCATGATGGTTCGCCGATCTCTTAGCAAATCTTTCATCTCCTTTTTAAAAATGATAAAAATTGAACGCACCTTGCTATTGAAAATTTTTATTAATGTTTTGATCTAATCTGTCTAAAAGGAACTGATCTGACTTTGAACGCGTTGGATTAACAAGCTTGTAATTCGTTTTCTTAATTCCTGCTCCTGTTCTTTGAAATAATCATATTCTTCTGCTGTAAAATACCCGATAACGATACCTATTAAAAGGTTCTTAAAATTATTATCTCGGCTAATTTCCTGCTCAATATAGGCTAATTGCTTCAGTTCTTCCAATCCAAAGAAAACACTTTTTCTTTTTTTGAAGTGCTGGGTACAAACTTTTAATAATAAACCATTCTGGAGTTTTAGGATAGGTCGCAGTGTTGAATTTTGAAAAGCCTCGATTTTGCCGCTAGCAGGGGCTATATCGAGTTTTGGCCGTAGAGCCACCAAATTTAAATCTCTATTTTCCATAAAAATATATCGCTAATATTTACAAAAAGGTTTAAAAAGCATATATTTGCGGTCGCTTAAA
>CAYXQH010000399.1:0-6120 GCA_964467425.1 uncultured Saprospiraceae bacterium | reverse complement strand
CAGCGATGCTGTTGACCCGAATGGGGGAAGTGGTTTTACTTGCCTTTCAAACATACCAACCCTGTCCAATGGAGCCAATGAAGTAAATATTTGTCCATCCGATAATATAAGTGATCAAATCAGTTTTGCCAATAATATAAGTGCTCAAAATGACAATTATGCCTACTTAATTACAAACGAAAATGATATTTTAGAAGCCGTAATTACAGGTAATAATTTTGATTTTGAGGGTTCATCTATGGCTACTCAACGAGTTCATGGAATTCATTTTGATGGTGATTTGAATCCAGTTATCGGTGCTGACCGAACGCAAACTACTGCTTCGGGATGCTTCACACATTCAGCAATCAATGGATTCGTAACTATCAGTAAATCAGGAACTTGTACTTCAAATTTTGTATGCGAAGATAACTTGACTGCGACGACTGACTGGGCAACTTTAGTTGAAATTTGTCCAAATGATTCGGAAGCAGATTGGGTGGTGATGCGCAATAATCTGTTTATCGCTCCAGGAGAAAATTATGCATACCTCATTACAGATTCTAGGCAAACAGTCCAAGAAGTTTCCTTTGATTCATTATTCAATTTTGAAGGTTCTTCTTTAGATGAACAACGTGTTTATGGCGTTCACTACGATGGAGATTTGAATCCAGTTATCGGAGCACACAGAATGCAAACCTCAGCGACCGGTTGTTTCACACACTCAGGCGAAACTATCTTTTTGACTATTGCAAAAAATGCTTGTGATAGCGATTACGAATGTGTAGAAACTTTAACTGCCACTACAAATTGGGTGACAGAAGTTGATATTTGTTCCAGTGATGCGCAACCAGATTCGATTGTTTTACGAAATAATTTGTTCGAAGAAGCAGGCGATAACTACGTTTATTTAATAACTGATGAATCGCAAATATTGATTGATATTGTCGCGGATTCTATTTACAATTTTGAAGGTACTGGTAGAGAAACTGCCAGAGTTTATGGCTTGAGTTTCGACGGAGATTTAACACCAAAAATCGGTGAACACAGAAGAAATACAACTTCGACTGATTGCTTCATTCACTCTGGTGATAATCTATTTTTAACCATCAACAAATCAGCGGCTTGTAATACTACATCAACAAAAACTGCTTTTTTACAAAATCAAATTCAGGTTTATCCGAATCCGAGTGATGGAAATGTTTTCATCAACTATGGCGATATTTCGGATGTACAAAGAATAGAATTATTTGATGGCACTGGAAAATTAGTTGAATCTATCAACACAGAAACACAAGTTTCTATTGAAAATAGAGGTGTTTATCTCATGCGATTTGTTACTCCAGAACATTCAATTACTAAGAAAATTTTCATAAAATAATTTGATAAAAAACTGCTTTGAATCACTTCTTCCCTAAACAAAATTTGAAGAAGTCTAATGAGGTTCGACCCGTTGAAAGTAGTTTCAAAAAAAGTTTACTGTAAGTAGTTTCTTACAAAGATATTTTCAAAAGGCGCGTATCGGCAATACATTGTTTAAAATAAAAATAATGTAACCCGATAAGCGCCTTTTTTCTTTTGGGTTCATAGGCATTACGATGTTCTACGAACCCTTGTTTTTTTTAAAAAACTGATAAGATTAAGAAAAGAAATTTCTGTGTGGAATACCCCGAAAAAAACAATATTAACGCGACAAATAATCACCCTGATTTCACCGCTTTTCACACTCAAATAGACAACTTACTTCAAAGTCAATTCAGAAGTCATTATCCTTTGTTATAAAGGATTTTAAACTACAATATTGATACCCAATTCTTCTATAAAACGAAACTAAAAACCGGTGGCTATTGTCGCAAAAAATACACCAAAAAAGCCGCTGTGATACTTTTGTAATAATTCCGTTACCGAGTTAAGACAGGTATAGCCTTATATTTGTATTGTAAATTATTTCTTAATTAAATTTTGTTGTTATAAAAAACATACTACTTAAGATTGTTGAGCATTTAGGTTGTAAAAAAAATAGATTCAAAATATTATCAGAAAATAGACAACACATAGATCAAAGCAATATTATTAGAAAAATGCAACAAATAAAACCCAGTCGATATTTTTAGTCTTATCTAGTTAAATTTTCCGTCTCATTTCTGCCTTAAATTTTTAGATTTTAGTTCAGTTGAACTTAAAACTATAGGGATTCCTTTGACTAAATTTCAGAATTAGAAATTCGGCATAAAACAATTATTATGAATAAAATTAATTTAATCACATTTTCATTTTTGATGCTTATGGGTAGCGTCCTCTTCGGGCAGGAGACGACTGCTACTTATAGGCTAACATTCGACGCTTCGTGGAGCCGAACGTCTCACCCTTATCAGTTTCCATTCGATGCAAGATGGTCGCCTGTAGTAGGGCTAACCCACAACGCCGACGGTTCTTTATTTGAAACCGGAGCAACTGCCTCACAAGGTATTATTAATATGTCTCAAACAGGTTCACGCGACCCATTGAACGATGAAATCGACGCTGTTATCGCAACTGGTGTTGGTGAATTTCGTATTAATGCGCTTACTCGCGTAAACCCTTCACCTGATACAATCACAACTACTTTCACCGTTTCCGAATCCCACTCTTTAGTTAGTTTGGTTTCAATGATTGCTCCAAGTCCTGATTGGTTTGTTGCAATGAGAGATGTTGATTTCTTCGAAAATGGAGAATGGGTAGAAAGTAAAACTATTGAATTTTCTCCATATGATTCTGGTTCAGATGATGGTGAAACTTTTGCTTCTCCTAATTTAGCAACAGCTCCTCTACAAGGAATTACCGCTTTAACTGATGGGCCTCTATTTGCTAATGGACAAAATGCAAGTTTAGGTGCTTGGCGATTCGAAAGAATTGACAATGATCGCACATGCGACGTAAATGGCGGCTCTATTGAGGGTGGTCCATTTCAATTTTGCGTAGATGGTACTGCGGACAATATTGCTCCTGGATCCATCACATTAACTGGAAATACAGGTAACAGTCAATGGGTTGTTACTGATGATAGAGGAAATATTTTAGGTCTTCCTCCAACGTTCTCTGCTCCTGATTTTGATGCAGCAGGTACTGGACTTTGTTTTGTTTATCACCTTTCTTATGAGACAATTGATGGCCTTGTTATGGGTGGAAACCTTGACGATGTTACTGGATGTTTTAATCTTTCAAATGGAATTTATGTAGAAAGAAATGATACTCAAGAAATTTGTAATCCAAACGAAACTGCTCGTTATCGAGTAATTTTTGATGCACAATGGAGTGCTGCAACGCACCCTGTTGATTTTCCTACTGATCCAGATAGCCCTGCAAGATGGTCTCCTGCTGTAGGTATGACACACGATGCTACTACTCAAATGTTTGTAGATAATACAGTTGCTTCTCAAGGAATTGTAAATATGTCTCAAACTGGATCACGCGATCCGCTAAATGATGAAATCGATAGATTTATCGACCAAAGAGGTGCTGAATTTAGAATTAATGCACTTACACGTGTACGCCCTAGTCCAGATACAATTAGTTTTGAATTCGATATTACAAGCGCTTATCCATATGTAAGTTTGACATCTATGATTGCTCCAAGTCCAGACTGGTACGTAGCAATTAGAGGAATGAACTTATTTGAAAATGGAGAATGGGCTGAAAGTAAAGTTGTTCGTTTCAAACCTTACGATTCTGGTTCTGATAGCGGATCTTCTTTCGCTTCTGACAACCAAGATACACAACCAAGACAAGGAATTTACCCCATCACTGATGGTGTTTTGGAAGTAGATGGAAATATCGCAAACCTTGGTCTATGGAGATTCGAAAGAATCGATGCAAATAGTAACTGTAACGTAGCTGGAGGTAATATCGAAGGTGGTCCTTTCAACTTCTGTGTTGATGGAACTGCTGACAACATTCCAGCTGGAGCAATTACACTTACAGGAAATACAGGAAACAGCCAATGGGTTGTTACTGATGATAGAGGAAATATTTTAGGTCTTCCTGGTTCCTTTACTGGGCCTGATTTTGACGCTGCTGGTACTGGACTTTGTTTTGTTTATCACCTTTCTTACGAAGGAGATATTGAAGGTCTTGAAATGGGAGGTAACATTGATGAAATTACAGGATGTTTCAACCTTTCAAATGGAATATATGTAAACAGAGAAGACTGTGACGCAACTGAATCAACTGCTACTTATAGACTTACTTTTGACGCTGATTGGAGTAGAACAACTCACCCGTATGAATTCCCTTGGGATGCAAGATGGTCTCCTGCAGTTGGTTTGACACATAATGCTGATGGAATCCTTTTTGCTGAAGGTTCACCTGCTACGCAAGGTATCATCAACATGTCTCAAACGGGTTCTCGTGACCCATTGAATGATGAAATCGATGCAGTTATTGCAACTGGTGTTGGAGAATATAGAGTTAATGCACTTACTCGTGTGAATCCTTCTCCTGATACGATTACGACTACATTCACAATGTCTGAATCACACCCATATTTAAGTTTGGCATCTATGATTGCTCCGAGTCCTGACTGGTTCGTTGCTTTCCAAGGTGAGAACTTTTTTGAAAATGGAGAATGGGTAGAAAGTAAAATTATTCAGTTCAAACCTTATGATTCGGGTTCTGATGATGGTAGAACTTTTGCTTCTCCAAACTTAGCTACTGAGCCATTAGAAGGCATCGCAGCTATTACAGGTGGTCCTTTGTTTGCAAATGGACAACAAGGTAGTTTAGGTACATGGCGTTTTGAGCGTATCGACGGCGCTAGCACTTGTAATGTTGACGGTGGTACACTTGCAGGTGGTCCTTTCCAATTCTGTGTAGATGGTACGCCAGACAACATTCCAGAAAACGCAATTACACTTACAAGAAATACAGGAAACAGCCAATGGGTTGTTACTGATGATAGAGGTATTATTTTAGGACTTCCTGGGTCTTTCACAGATCCTAACTTTGATGCTGCTGGTACAGGACTTTGTTTCGTATATCACCTTTCTTACGAAGGAAATGTAGAAGGTCTTGCACTTGGAAATAACATTGCAGATTTTGAAGGATGTTTCAGCCTTTCAAATGGAGTTTATGTTGAAAGATCTCAAAATGATGAAATTTGCAATCCAAGAGAAACTGCTCGTTACCGAGTAATTTTTGATGCACAATGGAGTGCTGCAACGCATCCTGTTGACTTCCCTACTGATCCAGATAGCCCAGCAAGATGGTCTCCTGTTGTAGGGATGACACACGAAGCTTCTACTCAAATGTTTGTAGATAATACAGTTGCTTCTCAAGGAATTGTAAATATGTCTCAAACTGGATCTCGTGATCCTTTAAATGATGAAATCGATAGATTTATTGAGCAAAGAGGTGCTGAATACAGAATTAATGCACTTACACGTGTACGCCCTAGTCCAGATACAATTAGCTTTCAATTTGATATTTCAAGCGCATATCCTTATGTAAGTTTGAATTCTATGATTGCTCCAAGTCCAGACTGGTACGTAGCGATTAGAGGAATGAATTTATTTGAAAATGGAGCATGGACAGAGAGTAAAGTTGTTCGTTTCAAATCTTACGATTCTGGTTCTGATAGTGGAGAAAGCTTCGCTTCAGATAACTTAGATACGCAGCCAAGAGAGGGTATTCATGCAATTACTGATGGTCCTTTAGTTGTTAATGGAGAAATTGCAAACTTAGGTCTTTGGAGATTCGAAAGAATTGACGGAAATAGTAACTGTAATGTTGCTGGTGGAACCATCGAAGGTGGTCCTTTCAACTTCATTGTTGATGGTACGCCAGATAATATCCCTGCTGATGCAATTACACTTACAGGAAATACAGGAAACAGCCAATGGGTTGTTACTGATGATAGAGGAAATATTTTAGGTCTTCCACCAACGTTCTCTGCTCCTGATTTTGATGCAGCAGGTACTGGACTTTGTTTTGTTTATCACCTTTCTTATGAGACAATTGATGGTCTTGTTATGGGTGGAAATATTGATGAGATTACTGGTTGTTTCAACCTTTCAAATGGAATCTATGTAAATAGAGAAGAAGCTGTTGCGCCAACTGGCCCAGCCGTGGGTGCGGTATTCGCCATGACAAATGGTGAAGGTCAAG
>CAYXQH010000398.1:0-6121 GCA_964467425.1 uncultured Saprospiraceae bacterium | reverse complement strand
GAGACTTTTGTTCGAAATTCGTCCGTGAAAGCATAAACATTTTTCCCTTCTTTCAGATTATTCACCCAGGACTTCATAAAGGTATTTCCCCACTTTGGCATTCCGTACATCACCGGACAACGTGCTATAATAGCGTCAGGGTACCGCTCTACAATCTCTTTCTCCGCTTGTACTTTTTGCTGACCATAAATACTTACTGGATCTAGTCTTGCTTCTTCATCATAAGGAGCGTTTTTCCCTCCAAAAACTAAGTCGCTAGATGCAAAGACAAAAGGGATACCTCGACTCTTCGAAAGTTCCACTAAATCGATAGTGACTTTCACATTCACTATTTCCGATACAGCCTGATTGACTTCAACAAAATTTGCATTAGACAGTGCTGCTAAATGTAATACTGCATCTGGTTGTATGGTATTAAAAATATTCTCAAGATCTGTCTGTTGAGTCAGATTAATTTGGAATGTTTTTATAGCAGGGTGTTCAATAGCATTAGAATGATATAAACCATAAATTTGCCAGTCTTGCTGATCCAGTCCTGCAAGACAATTTCCTAAAAACCCAGAAATACCTGTGACGAGTAATCGTTTCATTATTCTTCTTTTACTAAATGTATGGCGGGGCTATTTTTTTGTGTTAGTCTCGAAACAATAATTATGGTCAACAAACCAGAAAGCATCGCAAACGTTCTAAAAGGGAATAAAACTTCTGTCCCTTTCATCATTGGATATTGAATATATACATCAATTCCAAGTGTTTCATCTCCTCCTCCAAACCGAAGGATCGCTGCAATTAAAAACCCAGCTAATGCCCCCCAGACATTTGCCTTGGGATCAAAAAGTGCACAGACCAACGCAGGGAATAATAAACAGTAAACAAAGTCGCTGCAAAGAAACCATAATTGATAAACGCTGTTGACATTTAATGCTAAAATGGTTGCCGCTATTCCTATAATCCAAATGCATCTCCGAATGACTTTCGCTAGATTCTCAGAAGAAACGTTAGGTTTGAAAAGTGGACGATAAACATTCCAGCCAGACATCGATGCTGCTGATAAAACGGAAGAATCAACAGAAGACATGACGGCTGCAGCAATTGCTCCAAGACCGATAGTCCCAACGAATGTCGGCGTTAAATACCGCATAACATGCGGTAGAATACTCGCCGCATTTTCTGGTTCAGGCACTCCTAATGCTGTCCAATCTGCCGTAGCACCAATCACACCGATCATTGCAGCAGGAATCGCTGCAAGCAAACAAATGACTCCTGCGAAAATAGACAATCGTACCGCAGTCTTTGCATTCTTAGCTGATAAAACCCGTTGAAAATATACCTGCCAGGGGATCCCTCCAAAGATGAGGAGCAAGGCATAGTCCCACCACATCCAATAGTAATCTCCTAAGCCTTCTTTCGAAGGCAATAACGTAGCTTGTGCACCATAATCTATTTGGTAGGTAGCCCAGGCTGATTTAAAGCCTCCCACGAATTCACTAGCGTAGGGTAAAACGATAACTAATCCAATAATCAATAAGGTCAATTGTACTACATCTGTTAATGCTACTGCCCACAATCCACCGATTGCCGTGTAAGCTATCGCGATAACTGCTGAGATAATAATAGCAGGTTGTAAGTCCATACCTAAGACGACACTAAAGGTTGTTCCGAGTGCAGTAAGAATAGCTGCTGTCCAAAAAATCTCTCCACTCAAAGCAGGAATAAATAAAACAGCTGCCATTCGTTTTCCATAGCGTTGAGCCAATGGATCAAGCATTGTTTTAAATCCATAGGTTCGCATCTTCCTCGCAAAAAATAATCCACCAACTATCAGGCTCAAAGCGTAGCCCCAGGGAGCTTGTACCCAAACCAAACCGAAATCTTTATTGTAAGTATACTCTGCTGTTCCATTTATGAAGCCTCCCCCTACCCAGGTCGCACTCATGGTAAAAATTGCAATGAACAAAGGCAGTTGTCGTCCGGCAAGTAGAACATTATTGACCCCTTCAGTTTTACGAAATTTTGAAGCATAAGCTCCGAAGTAAAAAATCAAGGCATAAAAAACTAGCATTGAAAAAAAGCCTGTCCATTGTACATCGTAATCCGTAAATAAATATAAATAAGCTCCTGCCAACAGCAAGAAAACAACTAATAAAAACGTAGGAAGTAATGGCGATTTTATTTTACTCATGGTCCAGTTTAGATCTTGATTTTAAAGACCCTTTTATAATGGATTGCTCAAGGATTCGAAAAATAGGTTTTTTTTTTACATTTTTAGACTTCAATAGTTCGGTAATTTTTGACAGGGACCTGCCCGAATCCGCCGATTCAGGCGGGCGGGGTTTCACGGATTAAACACAGAGTCTCACAGAATTTTCAATACCAATGTTTTACAAAAATAAATTTTGTTTAATTTTCCAATAGGGAATTCATCCAAGACATTGATAATCAACATTTTAAAAAAATAACGAAGTGTTCAAACTTCAATATGCAGAGTAAATAATAAAACTTTGAAATCAGAATATAGTCTTATTCAAAAATTATTAGCCTGGAGTGTTCATTTGTTTACCTCTTCAGGTTTAATCGCTGGTTTTATGGCTATTCTTGCAGTGCAGGAACATGACTGGCGAACGGCGATGTTTTGGTTGATTATTGCATTAATCATTGATGGTATTGATGGAACGTTTGCGCGGCTTTTCAAAGCGAAGGAAGTTCTTCCTTACATGGATGGAAAAATGATTGACTATGTCATTGATTTTGCGACGTATGCGATCATTCCAGCTTATATGTTTTATGAAGCGGTGCTAGTTCCTGAAGCTTGGAATTTGCCACTGACCGCTCTTATCCTTTTGGTTTCTGCCCTATATTATGGAAAGATGGGTATGGTTTCAGACGATAATTATTTTGTTGGATTTCCGGTATTGTGGAATATGGTTTTATATTATTACCTGTTTGTGATTGATGTATCTCCAAGCACTTATATTATTCTAACAATCACCTTCGCTATTTTACATTTTGTTCCGGTGAAATTCGTATACCCAAGTCAGAATGATCGTTTTATAATACCCACCATCATTGTTTCCATTATCTTTATTGCAACACTAGCACTTCTGGTTTTTTATTATCCTGACAAGCCATTCTGGTTGATCATCCTTGCTTATGGAACAGCGCTGTATTATACTGTCATGGGAATATACAACACCTGGATTGAGAAAGTATAATGCTACTCCCCTTCCCCTAAAAAGCCAACCAATTCTTCTCGACTTAGATTAATGGTAGGTACACCATTAAAGTCCTGCACCTTTCCTTTAATTTTGATTACCCGACCTTCTAAATATTCTTGTGGATCATAGGAAAAATTGGATAAATCTTTTTTACGAATAAAAACAGAAAAAACCTGATTAGGAAATTGTTTGTCGAGATTCATCCACAGATTACCAGAACGACTATAACGAGTACTCACCACTTTCCCACAAATCGTAACTTCTTTATTTTTTCCAATATGCTGTTTTGCCTGAATGGTATTATAATGATCTCGTGGTAACGAAGGCGCATAAATAGGTTCTACATCTCCTTTTGCGATTTCAGGAATCCAATGTTTTTTATCAATCGAGGATTCAATACTTTCTTCTTTTTCAATGGCATTAAAAAAATCAAGCCCTGTTAATTTTTCTACGGCATCTACGGAAACAACATATTGGTCAATGGAGTTTTCTATTTTTTTATTAGGCATTAAAAAGGCAATGGCTTTACCAGCATCCAAATCCAATACCACTTTAAAGTATTGCTCTGGAATAGATACTTTATTGACACTTCTTTTTACTACTGGAAGATCGTCTTTTAAAACAGGCCCCGTCACCACATACAATTGAGTCGTTGGATGTTCGTATAAGTAACCTCGAATAAGTCGTTCAACTTCCGCCCAGGATTCCCGATTAAACTCCGGACGCTGTGGAGACATATTCGAATAAAAATAGGATTCAGACAATGCTTTTGAGGACCATCTAAAATCAGCAGAAGGTGCTAAATGTCCACGATCAAAACCAAAACCATCATACTCATAAGTACTATCGGCTTTCATTGTTTTTAAAAAATAATCGACCTCTACAGCTGTTCCGGTTTTCACTTTTGGGTCTTCTCGAAAATCATTGCTTCTAAAAACAGCACCTGTAATAATATCCGACAATACAATATGAGCGACCCACTTTGCCTGCTCGTGTTTTTCGGCGTATTCCAAAATCATAGCCGAATGTTCCACATACTCCGTCCCAGGTAAACCTACTGCTTTTAAATCTTGTTGAATTTTAAGGAGTTTTAAGCCTTCTACTTTTTCTAACAAATTTTGCTGTTCTTGCTTTAGACTTTCCAACTTATCATTAAGTCCAGAAAGCTGTTCCTCTAATGTTTGGCTTATAAGACTGATAGGTAAAAAGAGTAGAAGAAAAATTTTAATCGCTCTGTTCATAAGTCTGTTTATTCTATTGTGCTTGCCTAAGATATAAGTTTCCAAATATAATCTGTATACCTCTTAAGCTAATTTACTGTTAATTTTATTGTATGTAAACACATAAGAAGTAAGCCAAAAAAATTGATATAATACCTTTTTTTAAGTCCATTCAGATATTTTAACGTAATCCCTTATTAGTCAATTACTTATAAAATTTCTTCGGGACAAAGTTATTATAAAAGCAATTTTGGTTTGGCATTTTTTACTACCTTAACAAAGCTTTAATTTTAAACAGTTTGAAATGAAAAACAACCTCCTCTTTTCTATTGTGTTCCTTATTTCTCTAATCAGCCTTCATTGTTCTGTAAAACAAGGCACCACTCCAGAAGTAAATCAGTCCACCTGGAAAACTGCTCCTTTTACAAAACTAGATACCATTACTACAAATGACTGGTGGAATCGATCTTCCAATAAAATCATTGATGTAAAAGTGGAACGTTCAGAAGTTATTGCCTTTGGTATTTATACGGTTTCAAATAAGACCTTAAAACTCTCTGCTCAATTATTTCCACTCTACCCAACTGAAACGAGAATGATTAGCTTAGAAATTAAGGAAGGTGGAAAATGGAAAAACATTCAACAAAAAGAAGTAAATGAAATTGGTTGGTCGACTACTTTTCGAATTGAAAACTGGGATAGTAAAAAAGATATCCCTTATCGCATCCTGCATGGATCAAGCGCTAGCTTTGAAGGTTTAATCCGAAAGAATCCAATCGATAAAAATGAAATCATTCTAGCAGCACTTTCTTGTAACAGCAATAAGGATCGCGGTGATCGAAACAACTATATTCGAAATATTAATCATCAAAATCCAGATCTTATTTTTTTCGCCGGAGACCAGTCATATGATCATCGTGAACATACAGCAGCCTGGCTAAAGTTTGGAATGCAATTCAGAGATCTTTTTAGAAATCGACCATGCATTACCATTCCTGATGACCATGATATCGGCCAGGGAAACATCTGGGGAGAAAACGGAAAAATCGCCTCTAGTTCTGCAGGAAATGATGGCGGCTATTTTTATCATCATGAATATATAAAGATGGTGGAACGAGCACAGACCAATCATCTCCCAGATCCCTTTGATCCTACTCCGATTAAACAAGGCATCGGGGTTTATTATACTAATTTAAACATTGGTGGTATTGACTTTGCGATCCTCGAAGATCGGAAATTCAAAACCGGACCTAAAGGGAAAATTCCTCAAATCGGACCTCGTCCAGATCATATTAGGGATCCGAGTTACGATCCTTCGACGGTGGACAAACCTGGTTTAGTTTTACTAGGAGAACGCCAGTTAAAATTCCTGGATCAATGGGCAGATCAGAAAAATGGTTCTTCTATCAAAGCTGTTTTATCACAAACCGGTTTCTGTGGCGGTGCGCATTTACATGGTAAAAAAGAAAACCGATTGCATGCGGACATGGATTCTAATGGTTGGCCACAGACCGGAAGAAATAAGGCTTTGAAATTTATTAAAAAAGCAAATGCGGTGCATATCGCAGGCGACCAACATTTAGCAACAGTTATCCAACATGGCACAAACGAATTCGAAGATGGTCCCTGGGCTTTTGTTGTCCCGGCTATTGTCAATAATTATTATAGTCGATGGTGGTGGCCGGA
>CAYXQH010000397.1:0-6122 GCA_964467425.1 uncultured Saprospiraceae bacterium | reverse complement strand
CTTATAGCGCACCGCCAATGTTTTGGATTCACTTAAACATTGATTTTCCATTTAATTTAACGGGTATTCTTTACTTCCCAAAATTGAATAACAATCTGGAAGTTCAGAAAAACAAAATTCAGTTATACAGCAATCAAGTTTACGTTACCGATAATGTAAAAGAAATTGTACCTGAGTTTTTGACTTTACTACATGGTGTTATTGATTCTCCGGACATTCCATTAAATGTGTCGCGAAGTTATTTGCAGAGCGATCAGAATGTGAAAAAAATCACAGGATACATCACTAAAAAAGTGGCGGAGAAATTAGCCAAGCTATTTAAAAAAGACCGAGAAGGTTTTGAAGGTAAATGGAAAGACTTTGGCGTATTTATAAAATACGGAATGTTATCTGAGGAGAAATTTCATGAGAAAGCGATGAAGTTCGCATTGTTGAAAAATACGGAAGGGAAGTTTGCTACTATTGAAGAATACAAGGAGCAAATCAAAGCGAATCAAACAGATAAGCACGATAAGTTAGTGATGATTTACTCCAATAACCCTGCGGAGCATGACAGCTTTATTAGCTCCGCTAAAAACTATGGCTACGATGTGCTAGAGTTTGACAATGTAATCGATAATCATTTTATGCAACACATGGAGCATAAATTGACGGATACGACTTTTGTTCGAGTGGACTCCGACATAGCTAGCAATTTGGTTCAAAAAGATCAAAAACAAGAATCTGTTCTTAATGAAAAAGAACAGGAAAAAATAAAAGCACTTTTTGAAAGTAAAGTTACAACCGCAGGAGCAACAATTTCTTTACAAGCATTATCTACAGATGACCAGCCCGTCGTCATTACGCGTCCGGAGTTTATGCGTCGTATGAAAGAAATGCAAGCTTTGCAAGGTATGCAGGCAGATGCGTTCCCGGATAGCTTTAACGTTGTTGTAAACACGAACCATAGTTTGGTAGCTGAAAAGCTTCTAAAAATGAGATCAGAAGATAAGAAGGAAGAATTTGTCTCTCACTTATATAACCTTGCTTTGTTAAATCAAGGTATGTTGAAAGGCGCAGATCTGACTAGCTTTATCAGTAAAAGTATTGAGTTCTTGAAATAAGAATTTTCGGTGTTTGGTATTCGGTTTTCATAAAAGCCGAATACCGAATGCCTTTACCGTTTTTCGGCAGCGGACGTTCCTATCACCAACTACAACTCTTCAAGTAAATCCCGAGCTTTTTGTGTATAAAATCCATTTTTAATTTGGAGTAAATCCTTTAAAAGGACTTTTGCTTTTTCTTCTTCATTCTTCTCTAAATAAATTCCGGCTATTCTCCAGGTCGCTTCTTCATATAAATCTTCGGAATTCACTCTAGCAGTTGTTAGAAAATCTAAGGCTCTTTCTTTTTCGCCGATATTCAAAGCAGACAATCCAGCAAAATAAGTAGCTTCGGAAGATTCCGGATTAGTTTTCAAATAATCTTCAAAAAAAGAGAGACTTCCATGATAGTTTTTGCGCTTAAATAATTGAATTCCATTTTTCATATCCAACATCGCAGGGCTCTCTTCTATTCCTCGAGTAGCAAAAGTCTCTGCTCCATTTTCAAAGTAAGCCATGTATTGCGAATCCGTCTGATTGCTTTGATAATATACATAAGCAGCTCCGAGCGTCATTAAAAAAAGTAAGCTCGCAGCAATTCTATTCCAGGGTAAGGTTCTTCGTTTTGAGGAAACAGGAGCATGTATCTTTGCATCAATATTTTTATGCAGATCAATGATTGTCGCTTCCGTTTTCTCTGGCATCAGGGCATACCCTTCCACTGCTTCGGAACAAAGCGGGCAGTCGATCAAATGATTTTCAACCTTGTATCTTTGATCATCCGATAATTCATCTTTAGTATAAAGATGAATTTCTTCCTGTGATAAACAATCCGTAGCTTGAAAAATATTTTTCATTTCAGAAAATTTTCTAATTATTCGTAGAATAGGTTTAAACCCTATCCTTCCATCAATAGTTTAAGTTTCCGCTTGCCGTTTTGAAGATAGCTTTTAATTTCATTTAGAGTAAAGCCTGTCAATTTTTCAATTTCTTTATAGCGTTTCCCTTCCATATAAAACAAGCGGATACAGTCCTGTTGAGGTTTTTTTAACCCTTTCAAAAACTCCATCATTCGATTTTCTTCCTCTACTCTACTATTAAGACTCCGCTCATCCGGATTTTCCATAAAATTTTCGGACTTTTTTTCAAAATTTTCTATTTTTTCTAACTGATCAGCATATCGCTTATTCGTTCTAATAAATGTCAGACACTCATTTTTTGTAATCGTATATAACCATTTCTTAAAAGAAAGAATATTTTCCGGTGGGGGATTCTTTAGTAGTTTTTCAAAAACAATCATCACCATATCGCTACAATCGGCCTTATTTGTCAGGTATTTTTTACTACTATAAAAAACAAGGTGGGTATATCGTTTGAAAAGTTCTCCAATATGAGCATTGTCCCTTTCCGAACGAAATCGGGCAATCAGTTGCTCATCAGTATAGGTTTCTAATGAGGTTTTCGCCTGCTGTAGTTTCCCTTCCATAGTATGCGCTTAAAAAGAAACCCTGGAGTTTCTTTTAGATCATGCTCTGTCTTGATAAAAGTTTACTCTTTTAGTAAATATAAAAAATGTGTTTGAGAAATAAGACCTCAAACACATTTTTCTAACAATATACATGTAACACCTATGCGACCCTAAAAGCGGATCGTTCCGAATACATGCTTCAGTTGTTGCATGTAATCTCGTTTCTTTTTCCCAGGAGCATGGACAAAGCCTTCTACTAGAATAATCTCATTTCGCTCTTCATCTAAAATAGAATAACTCAAAAAAGGACCGCCCATATAATCATTTTCGATTTCCCAAATCCCTCTCGCCTCCACCGCATACTTTCCATCAATCTGCATATTGGTTGTGTACATCGGTAAGTCCACATCATTGATTTTTTTGTAGGTTCCGTCAATTTCTGTACTCACATATAGTCCTTGCCTATCCAGTTTTTCTTTTATTCCATTTTTAGATAACTGCTTCTGATCAACATATGGATAGCGATGTACAAAAATATTACTACTTAAATGATCGGTTTCTTTTCGTAGCCAAAGTGTATTCGAAGTAGAATCATTCAATGCCAGAAAATAATCATAAGGGACTTTTAAATCGACCCCTGCTTTTGACTTCACTAAAGAAACAAGTTCAACATTGACACCTCCCTGATAAATATTGGCTTCTACAATTTCATCATCATGTTTATTTATTCTTTTCAAAATACTTGGCGCATTCTTTTTTATATTATCAATTAAGGTGCTTTGATCTTTAGCAAATTGATAAATCAAAACCTGATCCTTCGCCCATTTATTATTTCCCACAGATACATTATAAGAAGCATCCTCATTTGCTCGATAGACTCCTTCGGAACCAATATCTTTTTTGATTCGCTTAGTTGTTGGCGAAGCATCATCACTTAAATCTCCAATAAATAAATAGTTTCTGAAATTCCTCCTGCTTGGTTCTGAATCCAAATCCTTGGGTTGATAAAATCGTAGATCTAATACAGGCTCTGGCTGTGGTAAAATAATATAGGCCGAAGCAAGATAGTATCGTATGGTATCCCCAACCGGGCTTTCCCAAATAGTTTTATCTGCTACCAAAACCAATTCGTTTATTTGCCCATATGCTACCGGAGTAGGGGTAAGACTCTCTGTAAAATCGCTACTACATCCCGCAAATAATGCGATTGCAGCAAAGAGTACTATTCTTTTAATATATACTTTCATTTTATTATTTTTTTTCGACGACATACAAAATTAAGAAAAAAGAACGCTAAAGTGCTTTGTCAGCTCATTAACTATTCAAGTTTAAAGTCACTTTTTCCTTGTTCTTTTTATCTATTAAGATGCGAAATGGGTAAACTTTGGTGGGAAGACAGAATGGAATGTTACTTAGATAGGTGGGAGTTATGGGTTATTTTGTTATATGGTTATGTGGACAAACCTTACATAACCATATAACCTACATAACTATATATTTTTAAAACAAGCCTTCGATTACTTTTTCTTCTGTAATGCCCTCAGCTTCTGCTTTAAAGTTTCTGACAATTCTATGCCGAAGTACATATTTGGCAATGGCCTGTACATCTTCAATATCTGGAGAATATTTTCCATTAATGGCTGCATGGCATTTCGCTCCTAATACTAAATACTGCGAAGCTCTAGGTCCTGCGCCCCAGGAGATATAACTATTAACAGACTCGGTCGCTTTGCTCGTATTCGGTCGCGTTTTAGTAGCTAAGCCTACTGCATATTCTAAAACATTATCTGCTATTGGAATTTTTCGAATTAACTGCTGATAAAATAAAATTTGTTCCGCCGTAACAATATTTCCAAGATCATATTTTGCATTGGACGTTGTTGCTTTCACTACTTGAATCTCTTCTTCATAGGAAGGATAATCTAGAGGAATATTAAACATGAAACGATCCAGCTGTGCTTCCGGAAGTGGATACGTTCCTTCCTGCTCGATTGGATTTTGAGTTGCCAATACAAAGAAAGGTTTTGGTAACAGGTGGCGAACACCACTGACGGTAACAGAACGTTCCTGCATCGCCTCCAAAAGTGCGGCCTGTGTCTTAGGAGGTGTACGATTAATCTCATCAGCTAAAACGATATTCGAGAATAATGGTCCCTGATTAAATTTGAAATGTCGATCCTCATCCAGAATTTCTGATCCGGTAATATCCGAAGGCATTAAATCCGGTGTAAACTGAATTCGTTTGAATTCTAAATCAAGCACATCAGCAATAGTACTTACCAAAAGTGTTTTTGCCAATCCAGGCACCCCAACTAATAAGCTATGTCCATTACTAAACAAAGAAATAATCACTGCTCGTACAACATCTTCCTGTCCGACTATTACTTTAGCTATTTCTTTGGATAAATCTCTATATGATTGTGCTAGCGCATCAACAGCTTCAACATCATTTTTAAAGGCTAGATCCTGCATTTTTGTTTTTTAATTTAAAAGTGAATGTGTTCTTTTTCTAAGACCACCAAAATTAGGAAAAATAACAGATATAGAACGTCGTTTTAATAGGCTTTGTTTCGTCAATATAAATCATTCCTTGCATTCCCAAAGCATATCCGACAATTCATACCTTTTTTGAGTAAAGGAATAATGCCACCATTCTGTACGAATCCCTTTAAAGCCAAATTGCTCGATCGTTTCTTTTAACAAAGCTCTATTCGCATTAATCGCATCAGAATGCCCTGTATAGGTGTGATGTGCCTCTTTTCCAAAAAAATCGAAAGCCGTTCCCATATCCAATTGCTCTCCTTTTTCATCTACAATTGTTAAATCCACTGCGAGACCACGATTGTGCATAGAACCTTTAGAAGGTGGCGTAACATAACTAGGATTTTGAAATTTATCCCAAAGTTTTTGCTGAATAGGTAATGGTCGAAAGCAATCCAGCATTTTTAAGCGATAACCTTTCGTTTTTAATTGTTGATTGACCTTCACTAATGCTTCTGCAGCTTCCGGCCGTAAAAAACACCGTCCACAGTCATATAATTGCTCCTTTACAAAATTATTGGTAGTCGCATATCGAATATCTAAAACAATGGAACTATCCAATCGAATCAATTCGGTCCATTGGCTGGAATCATAATCGATCGGCGGAATGACAGGTTTACTTTCTACTTCAGGGGTACTTACGAGGGTGTCTACTTTGACAGGAGGTACTTCTTGCGTATTCGTTTTGGGCTCTTCGCAAGCACATACTAACGTCAAAAAAAGACTAAATAAGAAAAGTTTCTGAATCATCGGTTTAGGATTAGGTTTGATTGAAAGATTGTTTTTTATGATTCAATAATACTTTGACGCTTCGACACCTCTTTCGCTCTGCGGTTAAAAAAATTCACCGCAGAGAAAAGGAGAATCGCAAAGGTTATTTTTTCACTTATTTAAAAAGCTCTGCTAATTTTCGTTCTAAAGCAATACCTCTTAAATTTCGAACAAGAATTTTACCTTCTCTATCTACCAAAACAGTGTGTGGTATAGAACGTACTCCATATGTCGCAGCGGCTTTACTTTGCCAGCCTTTT
>CAYXQH010000396.1:0-6143 GCA_964467425.1 uncultured Saprospiraceae bacterium | reverse complement strand
ACCTGACTACCTGACTACCTGACTACCTGACTACCTGACTACCTGACTACCTGATTTACTTCTTCGAGCTTAGATCATCTAATTGCTCATCTATTTTGGTTTGCATTTTTTCTTTGATTGCTTTCCAATTGTCAATTTTCTTTTGGAGTTCCGCTTTTTCTGCATCATCACTACAAGCTTTCAAGGCCTCAGAAAGGTCTTTTAGTTTTTGATCTACATCACCAACTTTTTCTTTTCGTTTTTCTATAGATTCTGCTTCCTCCGCTTTATCAAATATCTTATCCTCCGGAGCTTCTGTTTGGGCGACCTCCTCTTTTACACGCACTTTTTTAGGAATGAAAACGGCATCACCAACTTGACGTTGATTCATAAAGTTAGGAGAGACGATTTCTATATTAGCTTCATGCAAGCAATCCAACATCATGGCATTAAGCCGGGATTGTGCAGACAAAAAGGTTTTTATATTTTCAACCATACCATAAACCCGATAGACAACAGAGAAATCACCTAGTTCAATGACTCGCACAAATGGATCAGTTAGTTGCGCCATTTCAGCAGACTTGATTAGGGCAGCTTCAATTTTTTTACGATTGACATCATAGCCTAAAGAACAAGTACCAGAGATGAAGGTGCCTGAAGAGCGGGTCACTTTTACAGGGTTGGTCACCAGATATAAATTAGGTAGTGTAATGAGATCACGTTCTTCATTTTGTAATTCGGAATGGAATAAACCTCGCTCCGTAATCCGACCAAAGTGGTCGTTGACATTTATAAAATCTCCGGGGCGGAAACTATTGACGGTACGTAGCATAATCCCCGCAAGACCATTACCAATAAACGTTGCTGAACTTAAGGCTAATACTGCGGAAATGACAATCCCAATTAAACTGGTAATTTGCCCTCTCAGCGAATCGCCCATAGGGAGTGCTAAAATAATAGCAACAATTCCAACGAATGCAATAAAGAAAAGTGAAATAGAACGGATTAAAGTAGCATCGCTTTTGCCTTTAGCCTGGCGATCTAAAATCCATTTTACAAGGTAATAAATACCAATAACGGCAATAACAGTGAGGACTGTTGGCCTAAAACTAAAAATGAAATCCAGAATTTTATCCATGATGTAAATCGGTTATAGTTTTTAGACTGTAAAATGCATTAGTTGTAACAATCAAACAAAACTATAAGGTAGTTTTTTATAAACTATATTTTATTCATCTTCTGAATTCTTGTCTAAATCATCTAAGACTGACTTTATTTTTAAAAAATCAGGGTCACTTGAAATGTCATCGATTTCTTTTTCTAAATCGCCATCGCTTATGGGTTTTTGCGAACGGGAGGACTCAGAAAGGTCTTCTTTTGTGTTTTTTTTGTCATTGTCAATCATAAGAGAGGGTATTACGTTTTTAATTCTTTGGGGTCAGCATAGTTCTAATTTTTAAGTTCTTGGAAACGAGAATCGTTTCTTATTGCATTTAATAAAATTTTCTTTGATAAATATTTTCTTTTTTTAACATAAGCTGCGCTAAAGTTGAGTGCTTTTGCTATTTCTTTCGTGCTATATTTTTGTAAATGCATACTTAAAATAGCTCGATTAGAAGGACTCATTTTTTTCAAATGGCTATGGATCAACCGAAATTTTTCAGCTCGCTCTAACTCATTGATTAGATTTTGATCCAAATCAGAAGGGTCAAAGTCTGGAATCATAGAATCAGTTCGATGGTTATTTCTTATTGCTTTATACCATTGATTTTTGCAAATCGCAATGAAATAAGTTCTTAGATGGACTCGAAGCTCTAACTTTCCGGCTTTTGCTTGCTTGAAAAGTGCCATGATGGTTTCTTGAAAAACATCTTTAGCATCCTGTTCGGTGCCTCCTTTGTTTTTAATAAAACCAATAACCTCTGGCAAGAAGTTATCATACATGTACTTGACTGCAATTGGATCTGCCAGTTCAAATTGCTTAATTAAATTGCTTGTCTTATGAAAAGACCCTTTTTTGGATGTATTCATTATCTTCATGAATTTTATTGGTGTAAAATTACAATGAGAAGCTTTGAGGTCTGAAGATAAATACAAATAAAAGATTTATTCGCTGGGTCAATAAAAAACGATCAAATAGCATACCAAATATATATGAATATATACTTATGTGTTCTGTCGAAAGTTTTTTTTTAAAAAAAACTAAAAAGGGGGGTACCCTTTTATTATCCTCATGGTATTAACTAGTGAAAAGCAAATAAATATAATTTTACTTGTCCCTAGATGACTCAATAACTACTTTTTAAGAATTTGGATTATGGCGGGGGTGTTTCGAAAGAAATAACCTCGTTATAATCTGATTTTTATACGAGAAAATTTCCCCAAAGGTTAAAAAATATAGTTCTATTAATAGAACAGTACGAAACACCAGTTGATTTTATGGCATCTTCTTAGCAAAAGTGCTAAGAGGTGTCATTTTTTTTAATTTCAACAAATACTAAACCAATTTTATAAGGAAGGATAGAACAATAGGTCTTTAACAATATTGGGCGCACGAAAATGTTCCCAATCTTTTTTAGAGAATAACAAACGGTTTGCAATAATTTCCAAAACAGAAGGATTAACGCCTAAGCCTAAGTGACTACCTCGAACTTGAATGTTCTGATGAATCTCATCTTCTTCCTCGATACACATTTCCCAAGGAACAATTCCGTCTTCTTTCGTATAAATAGCTGTAGTAGGAACAGGTGCAGGGAGTGGAAGATTTTCAAAAAGCTCTGGATCTAAATCCTTAATACGCTTACCACCAGAAACAAGATTATAAACCCAGGCAACATTATTTGGCTGATGAACGCCTAAAAAAGGAGAACCAAGAGTGATGACTTGACGAATTACTTCCGGTTTGACTTTCGCCAATTGACGAGCAAAGACACCTCCTAAACTCCATCCAATTAAACTGACAGGCTCACCATGTTCTTCATAAATTTCTTCAATTCGTTCTAAAAGAATATCTATAAACTTAAGCTTTGCAGTATTTCGTCCCAAATCCCAGCTATAAGCTGCATAACCCAAATCATTAATATATTTTCGTAAAGGCACCGTTGAGGTATCGGTCGCCATAAAGCCCGGCAGTACCAAAACAGGATGTCCGTCTCCTTGATCTTTTGGCGTGAAAAACTTTCGATATGGAATAGACATACCTAATTCTGTGATGGCTCGTCCACCTTCTGTGAGCAACCAAAATAGAGACGGTCGCTCTACACTATTACAATCTTCAACTTCCTCATTCATAATTATCACGTTTTTAAAAAGGATCCTTTTATTAGGTTTATGGACCTTTTAATGATACTAAGTTATTCCTTTTTTACATTTTAAAAAATATAATTTGCTTTTTTAAATATAAGTTCTTCTACATTAGAACGCAAAAATATACCCTAGGTTTACTTTTACAACCCTTAAGAGGGGAGGTTTTTACTTAAAAATTTAAGCTTTAATGAATGTATTTTGCTGATAATCAGGTGTTTAGGTTTGTAAAAACGAATCCTGTTAATAAAAAGATAAAATCGTACAGATTTATGCTTTAAACCGAAGATTTTAACCTTAATTCCGTCAAACTTCTTAAAATAGCTTTTCCTTTATTTTCACTATATTAGTTCTAAAATTTAGAGCATGTTTAAAAGTTAACTATTGAAAATAAAACATCCTCTTTCTACTTGACGCTGATTGATAGAATTTAAAAAAAAATTCTTGCTGACCTCTATGGAAAACCTAACGAACGATCCTAAATTTCTAAAAGAGCTAATAGATTTAGCAGAGCAACTGGGAGAACCTTATGATGAGGTTAAAACGGAAGCAGAGAAGTGTTTAAAAGAGTTGCAGACTTTGCATCAGCCTCTATTCAATGTACTCGGTTTACAACTTTCTCAATATATTTTATCGAGGGCTTATAAAAAAACAATTGATGTCAATCCCTCTGAAATAAAAGAACTCACCAAGCTCGCTCGTCGCCACCCGATTGCATTTGTGATGACACACAAAACCTACCTTGACATGTTTGTCTTGGCAGTAACTTTGGGACGTCATGGAATTCCATTTCCCTACACCTTTGCGGGCATCAATATGGATTTTATGGGCTTCGGCCAATTGGCGAGGCAAAATGGAGTGATCTTTATTCGACGATCTTTTAAAGATGATTTGATTTATAAATTAGCACTTCGAAAATTTATCGCTTCTTTGGTCGACAAAGGTTCGCACTTTATGTGGGCAATCGAAGGGACACGTTCCAGAACTGGAAAATTAGTTTGGCCAAAAGTCGGTATTTTAAAATACATCCAGGAAGCTGAAGAGGATTCCATTCAGGATGTAAAGTATGTTCCGGTTTCTATAGTATATGATCTGATCCCTGATGTAAAAGATATGACGGCACAGGGTAGAGGTAAAATGAAAAAGCCAGAAAGCCTGAAATGGTTTTTGGATTATGTCCGAAAAATGGATGGTAATTTTGGAAAGATCTCCATTCGTTTTGGCTCTCCGGTAGAAATGAATGCAGAGAATTCTGTAGAGTTGATTACGGAAGGTTTACATACCTCCGCTTATTCCGGGGCTTTGTCAAAGTTTTCATTAGAATTGGTACATCAGATTAACCAGATCACGCCCGTTACAACAACCTCTTTAATTTGCATCTCTTTGCTAAGTAAGTTTTCCTTAAATAAAAGAACGGTTGAAAATAGTGTAGTCGATCAAATGCAGCTGATTGAAAAATATAAACCGGATGCTTTAGTTGATCGAGGCAAGCCAATTAGTGAGAGTGTTCAAACCGCATTAAATTTATTGCAGCGATCCAAGATTATTTTACAACATGGCGAAGCTTTAGATGCAAGGTATGTGTTGAATTCTGAAAATTATCTGGAAGCAACCTATTATGCAAATATGTCCGTCCATCATCTATATCATCGGGCATTTATAGAATTAGCATTACTCAAAACAACTGAAGTAAAAGTAGATCGTAGGCAAGAGATTTTTTGGAAAGAAATAATGCGTCTTCGATCTTTATTTAAGTTTGAATTCTTCTATTCTCAAAAATTGCAGTTTACGAATGAAGTAGAAAATAATCTGGAGATCCTTGATAAAGACTGGCTCCAAATTATTGAAGCTTCAAAATCGAAAAAAATAAACTTTATTAAAAAGCAACGGCTGATCGTTGCCCCAGTAGTTTTGTATTCCTATATAGAAGCCTATCGAGTGGTTGCTTATGCCTTACAGCAATGGAAACTTGATCGTGCTTTCGACCAAAATACTTTTATAGAAGAGTGTCTTTTCTTAAGCGAAGAGATGCATTGGCAAGGTCGAATCCAACGCGTAGAATCGGTTCGCAAAACCTTTTTGATTAATGGTATTCGATTGGTACAAAACCTTGATCTAATCCCAACTCTGGAGCATCCCAAGAAAAAAGAAATTCAACAATTTATTGATCAATTGAATGCGGTTGCAGAGTATATAAAACTATTGCAAGGAATTATTCTCGCAAAACCTGCAATGGAAGCATCTATTGTTCCTATAGAAAGAGAAATTGTTCCTGGATCAAAAACGGAGGCAATTACAAGACCGATTATGGAAGGGGAAGCAGGTGCACATATTGGCGCTTTCTTTGATTTAGATCGAACCTTAATAAAAAACTTTTCAGCGAAAGAATTTTTTCAAACACGATTGTTTAGTGGGAAAATGACGACAAGTGAAATTGTTGCTCAGTTTGCAGGCGTGTTGGTGTATGCAATGGGTAATGGAAACTTTGCCGGACTTGCTGCAGTAGGAGCCCAGGGCGTAAAAGGCGTAAAAGAAAAAGTATTTATTGAAGTAGGTGAAGATGTATATCACAAACATCTGGCTGACGAAATTTATCCGGAATCACGTGCTTTGGTAAATGCACATTTAGCTAAAGGACATACGGTCGCCATTATTTCTGCGGCTACTCCTTATCAGGTGAATCCGATTGCCAGAGATTTAAATATTGAGCATGTGATGTGTACGAAAATGGAGGTGGCAAAAGGAAAATTTACAGGTAATATTGTAGAGCCCGCTTGCTGGGGAGAAGGCAAAGCGCATGCAGCAAAAGAGTTGGTTGAAAAATATAAACTGGATTTGTCAAAAAGCTATTTCTATACCGA
>CAYXQH010000395.1:0-6153 GCA_964467425.1 uncultured Saprospiraceae bacterium | reverse complement strand
TGGTTTTTACGTTCCCGTTTATTTGACCAGGTTATAGGCGACTGGGATCGACATGATGATCAATGGCGCTGGGCTAGATTGAAAATTAATAAGGATAGTACTATTTACAGAGCCATTCCCAGAGACAGAGATCAACCTTTTAGTAAATATGACGGGCTGCTGATTGGAGTCGCAAGAGCATTTATGCCGTTCATACGGCAGCTTAAAGTTTATGAAGGAGATATAAAAAATATGAAGTGGTCAAGCTGGAGTCCTAAGTTTGTAGATAACAGTTTTCTCAATGAAATGGACTGGGAAGATTGGGAACGAGAAGCGAAATTCATTCAGGAAAATTTAACAGACGAAGTAATTGATAAAGCATTCAAAGCCTGGCCTCAATTAGCGCAGGATCTTACGGCGGATGAAATAAAAGAGATATTAAAAGCACGACGAGCTAATCTGGTAAAGTTTGCTAAAATGCACTACGATCTTTTGTATAAAAGAGTAGATGTATATGGTACTGAAAAAGATGAACGCTTTTTGATTGAAAGACTGGATAATGAGAATACGAGAATTAGAGTTTATCATAAAAAGAAAGAAGGAGATCGATTAGTGTATGATCGAACTTTTCAACAATCCGTTACGAAAGAAATAAGTATTTATGGTGTCGGAGATGATGACGAATTTGAAGTTAAAGGAAATGTCGATAAAGGAATTTTGTTAAGATTAATTGGTGGTCTTGGCAAGGATAAATTTATTGACCAATCCAAGGTGAAAGGTTTATCTAAAAAAACAATCGTTTATGATAACCTTGATAAAAACGAATATGAATTAGGGTCAGAAACTAAAAACAAAGCATCCAATAATCGAGAGAATAATATTTATGATCGAAGACATTATCACTACGAGTATAATTATACCATTCCACTACCAGTCCTCGGAGCTAACCCGGATGATGGCCTCTTTTTAGGATTCAGTACACTGACTACAACCTATAAGTTTAAGAAAGCACCCTATGCATCGACCCATAGCTTTTCAGGCGCTTATTCTTTTGGTAACAGTGGTGTTAATTTAAATTACCTGGGAGATTTTAATCAGGCGATTGGAAAAGGAAACCTATTGTTGGAAGCTCGCGTACAAACCAATCAAACCACCTTTAATTACTTTGGGTTTGGAAATGAAACAGTATTAAGTGATGCAAATAAAAACATTTCGTTTAATAGAGTCAGACAGAGTCAGGCCTATTTGTATCCTGCATACAAACGTCCTATTACAGCTTTAGGAAATGGATTTACCATAGGACCCGTTTTCGAAACTTCAAAGATAGAGCAAACAACAGATCGATTTATTAGTTCGGGAGAACCAATTACTGGATTGTCAGATGCAATATTTGAAAACCAGTACTTTGCTGGTGCAAAGCTTGGAGTAGATATTATAAGCCTTGATAATTTACAAATTCCAACAAAAGGCGTAAAGTTTATGGCAAATGCTTCCTGGCTCACTGACCTGGAAGCTTCTGAAAGAGATTTCGGAATTTTGAGTGCAGATTTAACGGTTTATCAAAATGTTGATCAAAATGCTGCTTTGGTTTTAGCTAGTAGAGTAGGAGTAGAGCATCGTCTTGGAGATTTTCCATTTTTTCACGCTGCAACATTAGGTGGAAATTCAAACTTAGGTGGGCATTCGTTTTTACGTGGTTTTCGAGCAGATCGATTTTATGGAAATTCCGCTGTTTATCATATTACAGATTTAAGATTAAAATTATTTAGCTCAGTGAATAACATATTACCCTTTACTTTAGGACTGAAAGGAAGTTTTGATTATGGTCGTGTTTGGTTGGATGGAGAAGAATCGGATAAATGGCATTCGTCTTATGGCGGAGGACTTTGGGTGTCGCCGGTAGATTTTATCGTTGTTAATTTTGCTTATTATTTTAATAATGAAGAAGAACGATTAACTGACAAGAATGGGCGTTTCGTTTTTGGAGTCGGATTCGACTTTTAGAAAAGAAAACAAAATTTTCGAAAATGAATGATGCTTCAACATGAAAAAGAAAGTAAAAGAAATAAGTTTCCAAAATAACAAAATTCATAATGATTACTTTGATCTAGTGGATTTAGAGGATATTTTGATAAGAAAACCTAAAGACCATAATCAATATGAGCATCACAAAATTTCATTTTATGTAATTATTTTGATCACCGATGAAAAAGGGAAGCATAGCATTAATTATAAAGATTATAAATACAAAAAAGGATCAGTTTTTACTATACGAAAAAACAATATTCACAAATTTTATAAATCTAATGCAAAAGGAAAACTTCTCGTTTTTACGGAAGATTTTGTTGTTCATTATTCTGACAAGATGGGAAATTTAAAGTTGTTTCAATTGTTTAATGAAATGTTAGTCTCCCCTAAATTAGAATTAAAGAATAGCAATTTTATCGAAATAGAAAGTCTGTTTCATCAAATAAATAAAGAACATTCAGAGGTGAAAGACAGCCATTCCGTTGAAATAATTAGAACATTGATACAAGTTTTGATACATCAACTTTTTCGGATAAAATCGAAAGCGAAAAATAATGATTTTGGCAACCAAAAATATCACTTAAAATTTCTCTCCCTTCAAGAATTAATAGAAAAGGATTGTTTTGAAAGTAAAAGAGTGGTTTATTATGCTAATAAAATGGGCGTTACCTCAAGGACGCTAAATAACATAACACAAAGTATTATTGGAAAACCTACCAAAGCATTTATAGATGAGATTGTAATTCTTCAAATCAAAAGACTATTAATTAATTCACAATTTTCCGTTACTGAAATCGCCTATCAAGCTGGGTTTGATGACCCAACTAATTTTTTCAAATATTTTAGAAAAAGAACTGGACTTTCCCCTAAGCAATTCAGAGAACATTGCCGTTAATTCTACTTTCCATTATTCACCCTAAAAAGGTTTTTTTTTACCCTTCTGACTTTTTGTACACACTTACCTTTGCTTCATTCAAAATCATTTAAACTATTTGTCCAATTCTTTAATTAAAAATTATGAACGTAAACAAATTATTGTTCCTTGCCATTATCGGCATTTTATCTTTTTCATCATGTGATGATGACGACGAAAAGCAACCGCCACTTTCAGAAGGAGTAGGTATTACACTACGAAATACATTGCAAGATCCAGGTGAAGCGGAGGGTACTTATGCAAGCTTATTTATGCAGTCGGATGACGCTTTTGATGAGGTTGGGACACTCTCCGCTACAGCTGCAGAATTTCCAACTGCCTTAGCTCAACCAGATACTCCACTAGGTGATATTAGCGGACTATACAACATTGATTTTACTGAAAATAGTATCAGTTTTACAATGTTACCTGAAGCCGATGATCCTTTTTGGGTAAATGTTTTTGGATTATTTCCTGCTGGAAAATTTGATAGATATTACTTTACTTTTTCAGAACCACACAACATTTCAGGTTTTACTAGTAGTAATAGTTCTGCCAGTTTAAGGATCGATTCTGAAACGGTTATCGTTGTTGAACTTAGTGAGGGCTATGATATGAATCCTCCAATTTCTTTTAGCATAAATTTAGATTAATAGCTAAACCGATTTCGTGGGAAGAATAATTTATTTTAAGATACTATAACTTGCCATAAGAATATTTTAATACTTGTAAAGCTAATGCAATTAAATCTGTATTGGCTTTACACATTAAAAAGAATTATAAAATTGACTACTTATGAAAGCAAATCTTAAAAAAGAATACACCAATGGAGAACTAACCATTGTTTGGCAACCTTCAAAATGTATTCACTCTGGCATGTGTGTAAAAACGCTACCCAATGTTTATGTTCCCAAAGGAAAGCCTTGGATTAATATTGACAATGCTTCAACAGAAGAGCTCAAAGATCAGATTCAAAAATGTCCTTCTGGTGCGTTATCCTATTATATGAACGATGAGGAAAACATACAATAGAAAACACATTTAAAATTTATGTTAACAGAACTGATTTTATATTCGGGATTCGCTGGAATCACTGTTTTAATAGGTGGTTTATTAGCCAATTATTTTGATCATCATATTAAAGAAAGCCCTTTAAAATATGAAATAATCCATACCGTGATGTCCTTTGGTGCAGGGATTATTTTATCAGCACTAGCCTTAGTTTTAATTCCGAAAGGGATGGAAGAATTAGAATTATTACCCTTGGCCATTTCTTTCCTTTCTGGGGCAGTTTTGTTTATGATGATTGATATACAGTTAGCTAAAAAAGAAGGACAAATGGCTACACTTCTTGCGATGATGATGGATTTTATTCCTGAATCAATTGCTTTGGGTGCTGTATTTGCAGCGGATACTGCCTCTGCTATTTTATTGGCAATATTTATAGGTTTGCAAAATTTGCCTGAAGCTTTTAACTCCTATAGAGACTTGGTTCTTAGCGGTTTTACAGCAAGAAAAACAACAATCATATTTTTCTTTTTAAGCTTTTTCGGAATTATTGGAGCTCTGTTGGGACATTTTCTGTTAAGCGATTCTCCTCAAATTACAGCGCTTCTAATGACTTTTGCCAGTGGTGGGATTTTGTATTTAATTATTCAAGATATCATTCCAGAAAGTAAATTAGAGAACAATTACCTAACATCCTTAGGAGCAATACTTGGATTTTTAGTAGGCATTATTGGAGAAAAAATAGTCTAAGAAATACAATTTAAAAATGCTCTTTGTACTATTTATTTTATTGGTGGTTTTGACAACACATATTTCAAGTTAGCAAATAAAGCACATAAGATTTTATCATTTAATAACAAGATTAAACTTTAAACATTATGAGCAATACCATCAAATACAAGGATTTCAATTTCAATGAAAAGTTATTTTTCATTGGACTGATCGTTTGGATTTTACTACAATTGTCTAGGTTCATTGCTTTCGAGTTGATTAGTGATATTAACGAGGGGGCGGAGTCGGCAGCATGGATGTATCCTGCTTATCTCGATATATTTGCAGCGGTTTTAGCATTACCGCTTATCGCAGCAATTATGGTAAAATGGCGTGGATTATTAACCTGGACTTCAACTGTAGTATATCTGGCGATTTCAATTGTCGACCATTGTGGGAATTTTACAACTACTGGAATAGTTGGGCCGCCTTCCATAGTTCAGGAAGGTAGCAATCCTTACCTTATTCCAGTGATCCAAACAGTTTTCGATATCCTTTTTTTAATTCTTTTGTTAGTTCCTAGGTACCGTCGCCTTTTCTTTAAAATTGATGGAGAATAAATAATGGTACTAGAATAAGGTCTTAATTTTTTGGTAATCTTATTTGTTTGCTTCAGCAAATCGATATGAAAATTATTAACAGACCACAAAAGGCTCATCTCTGAGAAGAGGTGAGCCCTTTTGAGTTAAACAAAATAAATAAGTTAGCGGCATTTTTTCTCAACGAAAAGAAAATGAGTACATTGTCCATTAAATTAGTACAAAAATGAAGTACATCAAAAAACTTTGGGTTCGAATTATAATAAGCCTTTTAATGGGTGGAGTACTAGTCGAACTAATCAATGTAACGCTTGGAACTATTCCTGAACAATCATCTGGATTAATGGTATTGATCGGAGCTGGATTGACATTTGGTTTTCTTTCTTTGATAGTATGGTTCGATAAATATAGATACTATTACTTTCCAGATAAAACGAAAGAAGAAGAGGATGTGCTTGATGATTTTGAATAAATATGCCTTCCACAAAAATGGCTATATCAACTAATGTCGATATAGCCACCAGTTTCTTGCTTCTCTCTAGCTTTACGCCACTTCTATCGCACCGATTTTACTACCTGACTTAATAATTGCTTCTTTTTTGATGACAATGATTCCATCTACGATGCGATAGGTATCCGTTTCTGTATCTTCCAGGCTTTCATGCCCACGAATAGTTACATCATTTCCGATCCGACAATTTTTATCAAGAATCACTTTTTCAATATGGCAGTTTGCACCAATACCCATTGGGGTGATATCTGGAAACTCCATATCTTCCAATGTTTCAAAATAGTCATTACCAAAAATAATACATTGTTGGACTATAGAATTTGCTCCAATTCTCGATCGAATACCAATGACCGATTGTGTGATTTCTTTGGCGTGAATAATCGAACCTTCCGCCAAAATAGTGC
>CAYXQH010000394.1:0-6160 GCA_964467425.1 uncultured Saprospiraceae bacterium | reverse complement strand
CTTATTAACTTTGGCAGGCTGAAAAACAAATAAAATATTATTGTATGGGGTGGTTTAAAAGGTTAAAAGACGGGATTATTACTTCTACGAAGGATAAAAAAGAGGCTCCGGATGGTTTGTGGTATAAATGCCAAAACTGCAAAGAAGCCAGTACCATGAAGGATGTGAAAGACTCTTTCCATAAATGTCCGCATTGTAATTACCATATTCGCATTGGCTCACATGATTATTTTGATCTTATTTTTGATGGTCAAAAATTTGAAGAGCTTTTTGGAGATTTGATTGCGGAAGATTTTTTAAATTTTACAGACTTAAAGCCTTATAATAAGAGATTGGAAGCTGCTAAATCCAAGACAGATCTGGATGATGCATTGACTGTTGGATTGGGTAAAGTGAATAAACAACCTTTAGTGGTAGCTGCCATGGATTTTACTTTTATTGGTGGATCGATGGGGTCCGTTGTCGGAGAGAAAATATCAATGGCAATAGAATATTCCTTGGAGCACCGAATTCCATTTATGATCATTTCAAAGTCTGGTGGAGCAAGAATGATGGAATCTGCATTTTCATTGATGCAGATGGCTAAAACCAGTGCTAAATTATCTAAACTCTCAAAAGCAGGAATCCCTTACTTTTCATTTCTTACAGACCCAACCACAGGTGGTGTAACAGCTTCTTTCGCAATGCTTGGGGATATAAATTTTGCTGAACCTGAAGCGCTTATTGCCTTTGCAGGACCTAGAGTAATTAAAGAAACCATTAAAAAAGATTTACCGGAAGGTTTCCAACGCTCGGAGTTCTTATTGGAGCACGGATTTTTAGATTTTATAGTAGATCGGAAAGATTTGAAAGGCAAGCTAGGAGATATGCTATCCTTTTTTAATTAATCTAAATAGATAAGTTATAAGTCAATTTATCAAATGAATAAGTTAGCAGTACAGTATTGTTGTTAACTTATTCACTTGACAAACAACTGTTTACTTTTATTTCTTCACCGCGGCAATCATTCTATCCACTTGAGACGTAAACGACTTCACTGTCTTTTCGTAGCCTAATTTGCCATATGGTTGCACAGTCCTTTGACCTGATGTAGCATCTGTATTTACTTTAAATACCCAAACAGATGGATAACCCCGAACTTTAAAAACTTGTCGAAGTTGATCATTTTGCTGTCGTATCTCTGTTGGTAATTTCTTTCTTTTAGGATAGTCTAATTCCAATAAAATGACGTTTTTATCTGCCCATTTTTTAAATTCAGATTTTGAGAATACGCTGGCAGTCAATCGTTTACACCATCCACACCAGTCACTTCCGGTAAAATTCGCCATGATAGGTTTCCCGGTTTGCTCAGATAATTTAATGGCTTCATCCATTTTTACAAGCCAACCTTCATTTTCAGGCTCATAATCTTTTAAATCAACCTGGCTAAATCCAGAGAATCCAATGAAGGCAAACAGACTAAGGAAAAGTAATTTTTTCAAGGTATTATAATTTTTAGTGTAACTCAAAGGTACATCATTGTACCAATAAAAAATGTTAAGAAAGTCCTATAATTAGCCCTCATCCAATATAATTGTCATTTCCTTTGCAAGTGGATCGAGGTATTCTTTAAGTGTTTCAATGAATTCATCTCCATACTTAAAGTAAAAACTTATAAAATTATCATGCCGCTCTTGTAATCCATCATTAGGAAAGAACTTATTTTTTAAGCTCCTAATCTGCTTAATGGCGGTATCGTGTTTTTGTTTTTCAGCCCGAACGATCCTGCTTTCCAATTGATCGAAGGTCTTTTGTTGTTTGCTATGCTCAGCCATAATCGATTTGGCTAGTGTAGCATCTACCTGCTCAGCAAGGTTTTTAATTTCATTAAAAATACCTTCTAGCGCTGTTTTTTGATCTTTTAAAGACAATTCCTGATTGCTTTGACCTTCCACAAAATAGCGGATTATCGCATCTTCTTTATTGAAAAGATCATGAATACTCAAGCCTAATTTTCCAAGCTTCTTCATACTCCCTTTATCCACCCACAAGACAGAGTCTCTTCGAATGAGCATAGGGAAGTTAATCTTAAAATGTTCAAATTGTGTCTTACGTTCTAACCAATATGCAATTTCACCACCTCCGCCAACATAGGCCAAATTTGGAAGAATTTTCTCCTGATAGATTGGCCGCATAATAACATTTGGACTGAAACGCTCCGGGTGTTTTTCTATTTCTTCTTTTAATTCTGTTTCTGAAAAACTATAATCCGAATCCAACACTTTAAATCGATCTTCTACTTTTTCGATTCGGGCTCTTAATTGATCTCTTAAATAGAAAAAATTAATAGCTCGTGGAAAGGCCTGTGGCTTAAAGCCAGCTTTTTCCATTTGATCTCGACTCTCCTCAACAATTTTAATAGAAGGTTGATTAAAAATCTCTTCTTTTATTTCAGGAATAAATAATCGCTTAAGTCTGGGATTATTCATGTTAAGCACAACCAATCCGTCAGCACCAAAAATTTCATTGACCATATCAATGACAGCATTCGAATAAACCTCATTTCTGCTATGTGTCAAAGACATGATTTCCAGAATTCTGGATGCTCGATCGCTTTCCCCTAGAATAGCCTTTAATTCAGCAATAACTGGTTCTAAAGACTTTGTTTTCATCATTCCCACGCTCCCTTTTTCAGTATTATCCCAGGTCAATGTTTTATTGAAAATATGCGCATGATTGACTTCCTCAAAGTCATGATCTTCTCCTCCTGTAACAAAAACAGGCACAAAATTATAGTTCGGGTAGAAATTGTTGAGCTTATTCGCCAAATTTAAAACAGACACGATTTTATAAATATAATAAAGCGGTCCTGTAAATAAACTAGGCTGATGTGCCGTGATTATGGAAAACGTTTTATCGCTCGCTAGTGACTGGATATTCTGTTTAGTTGCTGGCGAACTATTTAGTGGAGCATATTGAGATTGAAGGACTTCTACGAGTGTTTTTCTATCAATAGTATCCTTTGATTTATCTTGAATAACTTTTTCGAAAGTAGAAATATCCACTTCATATTTATAAAAGGGTTTTAAACCCGGATGTTGGTCGATATAAGCAACATCTCGTTTTGAAAACTGAGGTACTTTTGAAAAAGGAATTTTAATCTGTTTCATTTTTGTAACAATCTGCTCATTCATCATAACAAAGGTAAATTTTTAAAAATAAACTCAATATCAAAATCCAATAAAGTTTACAAACAAGCAAAGACAAAAAAAGTTAAGGACTAACATATATTTTTCTATATTAGAGCGGACAAAAAACAAAAAAAATATGGATCAATTAATACTAGCCCTTGATCAGGGAACGACAAGCTCTAGAGCAATTTTGTTTAATAAAGTGGGAAGCATTGTAGCCGTAGAACAAGAAGAGTTCACACAAATATATCCGAAACCAGGTTGGGTAGAACATGATGCCAATGAAATATGGCAAAGTCAGTTGACCGTTACTTTAAATGCCTTGAAAAGCAATAAAGTCAATGCGAGTCAGATCGCAGCAATTGGGATAACTAATCAACGTGAAACGACGGTTGTTTGGGATAAAACAACTGGTCAGCCTATTCATAATGCTATCGTTTGGCAAGATCGAAGAACTGCTTCTATTTGCGATCAAATGAAGGCCGATGGTTTGGAAGAATATGTCAAAGAAAATACCGGATTAGTCATTGATGCTTATTTCTCAGGTACCAAAGTAAAATGGATACTTGATAATGTGGAAGGTGCCAGAGCAAAGGCTGAAGCTGGTGACCTACTTTTTGGAACAATCGATAGCTGGCTCGTTTGGAAGATGACTAACGGTGCAGTGCATATTACCGATTATTCCAATGCATCCAGAACTTTATTGTTCAATATCAAAACCCTCCAATGGGATCAAAAACTATTGGATTATTTAAATATACCAGCTTCTGTTTTACCTGAAGTAAAACCATCGAGTCATGTCTATGGTGAAACGACATTATTTGGAGATGCGATTCCCGTAGCTGGAATTGCTGGTGACCAGCAAGCCGCATTATTTGGTCAGGCTTGTCATACTCCCGGAATGACAAAAAACACCTACGGCACAGGTTGCTTTATGCTAATGAATACTGGGACAGAGCCTGTACAATCTAAATCAGGATTATTGACGACAATTGCCTGGGGGATTGGTGATAAAGTATATTATGCATTGGAAGGATCTGTTTTTATTGCAGGAGCTGCTATTCAATGGTTGAGAGATGGTTTGAAGATAATTGACGAAGCACCTGATTCAGAGTTTTACGCCATGAAAGTAAAAGATACGCAGGGTGTTTATGTAGTTCCAGCTTTTGCAGGACTTGGCGCACCGTATTGGGATATGTATGCTCGAGGTGCCATCTTTGGATTGACTAGAGGGACAACTAAAGCGCATTTAGTTCGCGCTACTTTAGAATCACTTGCTTATCAGACAAAAGATCTACTTGATGCAATGGAATCAGATGCTGGAGTGCCTTTAACTAAACTTCGAGTGGACGGAGGAGCTTGCGCAAATAATTTATTAATGCAGTTTCAATCAGACATTATTGACACGGAAGTAGAACGACCTTCTGTGATTGAAACGACCGCATTAGGTGCAGCTTATTTAGCTGGGATTGCAGTCGGCTATTGGAGTATTGATCAAATCAGTGAAAACTGGCAAATTGATCAAACCTTTAGGCCTGAAATGGAAAATGAAAAACGCGATAAATTGTATAAAGGCTGGGCAAAAGCTGTAGAGCGATCGAAAGGTTGGGAAGATGCAGAATAATGAAGATGCAGAATAATAATGAAAAGTAGGAGGGCAAAAGTAGCTATACAAATAAAAGATTGTATGCTAATTTTAGATTCTTGGAATGTTGTTATGTAGGTTATGTGCTTATGTTTTTTTAACCATATAACCCACATTACTATATAACCATATTTCTTAGACGACTATCTATAATTTTGAAATCTGCTCTTACCATTATTAATGTCCAAATACCGCTAAGAATTTTCACATGTTGAGATTTGTTTTAAAAAGACTTTTTCAAGGTATTGGTGTTTTGTTGCTGGTGGTGGTGATTATCTCCTCCATCATCTACTTGGCGCCGGTTGAGCCAGAGCGGTTGACTTTTGGACAACGTTATGATCAGTCGACTTTGGAAGCGAAGAAAAAAGAACTTGGCTTAGATCGTTCCTTATTAGTCCAATTAATTTTTTATCTAAGAGATATTTCTCCCATTTCAATTCATGAATCAAATGCTGCAAGCCAGGAAAAATACCAGTATTTTAAACTTATACCACTTGGCGAAAAAGCAATCGTTTTAAAAAAGCCTTATCTCCGAGAGTCTTTCCAATCCGGAAGGAGTGTTTCTGAAATGCTTTTCGAAAAATTACCCCAAACGGCAATCCTTGCGTTGGCTGCGATTTTATTGGGCTTATTTATCGGAGTCATATTGGGGATTGTTTCCGCTTTAAATCATAACAACTGGTTTGATAATTCTGCTGTAGTTAGCTCTGTAATTGGGATTTCAATTCCGAGTTATGTTTCTGCCATGATATTGGCTTTGATTTTTGCTTATTATTTCAAATGGTTTGAAGTAAGTGGGGGACTATATGGGCTAGACGACTTTGGAGATAAAAAAGTATTTTGGAAAAATTTAATCCTACCGGCAGTTGCCCTAGGTATTCGACCAATTGCGATTATTACACAGCTAACCAGATCTTCTATGTTGGATGTGTTGTCTCAGGATTATATCCGAACAGCAAAAGCAAAAGGCTTGTCCTTTTATAAAGTCCTGTTTAAGCATGCTTTGCGTAATGCACTTAATCCGGTTTTGACTGCTGCTTCAGGTTGGTTTGCAGCTTTGTTAGCTGGAGCTTTCTTTGTAGAGAATGTGTTTGATTATAATGGCTTAGGGCAATTAACAGTGGACGCCTTACTGTCCTATGATATTCCGTTGGTTTTAGGAGCAGTGTTGATGACCGCTTGTATATTTGTAGTCTTGAATATTTTGGTGGATATTCTTTATGCCGTTTTAGATCCAAGAATTAGAGTTGCCTAAAAAAAATGCTCATTTCATTTGATGAAATATTATTGGATTATATGGTAGATACATAATTGAACTGGTGCTGAATTTTTAAAAAACGATCAT
>CAYXQH010000393.1:0-6177 GCA_964467425.1 uncultured Saprospiraceae bacterium | reverse complement strand
CCAATAGACCAGACAGCATCTTCTATACAAACAGGACAAAGTCTAGGTGATTTTGAAAAAGAATGGATTACGAGTGCCGATACCTTTTATATTGCCACCAAAGATTTGGAGGGCAAAGCTGACGCTTCTCATCGTGGAGGCAATCCTGGTTTTGTAGACATACTAGACGATGGCACCCTAAAGATTCCAGATTACTTTGGCAATAATATGTTCAATAGTTTGGGGAATATCTATGAGCAACCTAACACTGGTTTACTCTTTGTCAATTTTGATACTGGAGCAACCCTGCAATTAAGTGGTAAAGGCGAAATTCTTTTTGATCAAACCACAACTGCAGATATGGAAAAGACAGGAGACACGGGTCGTTTCTGGCTCTTTAAACCTGAGCAATGGATTCATACCCCACAGCATCATCAGGCGGACTGGACCTTTTTACAATACTCACCTTTTAATCCGTAACAATGTTAGACTCCAGCCACGAAGGATATATGCACTATTGCATCACTCTAGGAGAAATTGCTTTGCAAAAGGGTAATCCTCCCGTAGGGGCAATTCTTGTGGTTCATGATACCATTATCGGTGAGGGATATGAAACAGCAAAAACTTCTGGTGATGTTACCGAACATGCGGAAATACTCGCCATACGTGATGCTGTTCAAAAAGGGAATAGTGCCCTCTTAGAAAACGCCATATTGTATACCACTCACGAACCTTGCCTGATGTGTTCCTATGCTATACGACATTACAAAATACCTACGATTGTTTACAGTCTTGCCGTTCCTGATGTTGGTGGGCATTCGAGTACGTTCAATGTATTAATCACAGACAAGATCGAAAAATGGAATCCTGAACCAGCCGTTATCGCAGGGATTTGCAAAGATCAATGTGCACTACTCCAGCAACAATTTACAAAGTCTAACTAACAAAAAGGAATTCTTATTTTTATAACATCAGGAGCAGACATAACAACTAACCCTTTGATTTCCAATAAAAAGTATTACATTTAGTCTTATAAGGTATGGATATATGGAGTTTTCCATATATCCAGTAGTTAGGCACAATAAAACCTTAGTATGGAAAAACTAATTCTTGGGATTTTTAATGCATTAACAGGGATTTTCTGGAAAGGTTTTGATCTTCAAAGGAAAGTGCGTTTTACGGTTCATAGAGCAGTTTTCTTTAAGAACGGTAATGAATGTTTCTTTCTTAATGTAACTAATCTATCTCCTTCCAAAGAAATTGAAATAACACACCTTTGGTTTGAAGGTGAAAGGCAGTTTGCGGTAACGCAAAAAGATCGTCCATTGCCTAAAAGACTAAAACCAGATGAAACTTGGGAAACTTGGATTAAGACATCTGAAATACCATTAGAAATTAGAAACGCTCCTTTTGAAAAAGCTCGATTAAGAATCTCTACAGGAAAAGTTTTAAAATCTAAAGAAAACATAAGTGTTCCAAGCTCTGGTTCGGTCTCAGGCGGAAAAATAACTCAAATTTGATAAATATTAAAGTGCCTAACAATAGCTATAATTCATTGTGGTTTTGTGCCACAACAAAATAAAAGTATTAATAAACTGCTGATTTCTAAGCGGAATAATCCTGCGGATGATTCCACAACGAAATCATACCCTCGCCATTAGCAGCAATTGAAAAGATATGCCATTTAAATTAAAAGATACTGACTGTTCTCCTTTAGTTATTGACCATGAATTTGAAATAGCTGATAAAGACAAGCTAGCTGAATATGTCGGTGAAATGTTACTTGGGCATCATCAACATATTTATAAAATTATTAATTCTTTAGCCACTACCTTTCCTATACACTCAAATGATTCTATCGATTATGTAATTTCAAAAATCAATACGACATCTATTGAAAAGAGAGATGGTTGGCTATTCCAAATGATATCATGGGTTGTATTAGCGAAAAGAAATCAAGGTAAAAGGTTCTTCTCTAATTATCCTCATTTTGCTCCAGCTCAGCATGGAATTGACGGTTTAGCTGTTGTATTAAATGATGATGATAGCTTGAAAAGCATAATAATTACTGAAGATAAATGCACTACCTCTCCCAGAGGAAAGATTACCCAACAAGTTTTTCCTGAATTTAAAGAATTTGAAGAAGGACAAAAAAATAATGCATTAGTTTCCATAGTTTCTAGTCTATTGTCCCAAATGAACTCAGGAAGCTTATTAGAAAATGTACAAAATGATATTTTTAATAACAACTTTCGCTTATATCGAATAGGAATAACAAGAGAGGAAAAACACAATGACGATATTGGTAGGAAAAAACTATTTGATAAATATGATTCATTTGTTTTGGGAGATACGCCAGAAAGAAGAACTGGAGCAACAATATATTTTGATGACATGAGGAACTGGATGCAAGATTTATCAAAAAAGGTTATCAATTATTTAAATTCCAAAAAAACTACTGATGTATAATAGTACCACTGAGGAGAAAATAAAAGACATACCAAATGTAGGAGACATTGACACCAATAGACTTCCTCAAGAATTAACACGCATTTATGCACAAATAGTAAGTTTAAGACGTCAAGTCATTGATGGTACTATTAACTTTCAAGATGAGAATCTAGTATCAGGATTAAACTTTTTAAGGAAGTTAGCGAATAATCTTGAAACTATATTACTTACTGAGACTAATCACGACCAAAAAGAGTCTATAGCATTTGTAGCTGGAACTGCCAACAATCTTATTCATAAAATGGGATTGATTGACAAGACTAACAATAGTTTATTAGAAGCGGACTCAATTTCATCCTATATAGCGGCTACAGTGTTATTTCTAATTGGAAATAGTCAAGCGGATGCTGCTGAATCAGCTCTATCACTTTCAAAATCGAGCAGTGAAAATTTGACACAACAAAGATTAATTTCATCTATAATTTCTTTAGCAACTGGTAAATTATCATTAATAGCTAATAGTAAATTCAATGAAGAAGAGGTCATCCAAAGTAGTAATTTAAAGCAAACAGCATTAAATTATCTATGGAGGGAACTTGGTCTTGGCATTAAACAAATGGCTCAAAGATTAATTAATTCATCTAAAGTAGAAGGCATAAAACATTTTGATAATGTAATTAATCTTTCAATATCAGAAGTTGGGTTTCTTGAACATAAGAGCGTTTTTTCAGGCCCTTATCGTCTAGCTAAACTAATGAAACTATTAGAAAAGGATATTTTTAATAGAGCTGTAATTGACATTCCTCCTCCATTTGGTGTAGATTCAGATTCTTGGTTGGTTTTTTTAGAAAAATTAGCAAAAGACCGCCCATATTTATGGGAAAACCATAAAGATGCTGTGAAAACAAATTTTTTGAATCCTGGCATTTCAGCAGTGCTTACCCTTCCCACAGGAGCTGGCAAATCAACTTTATCAGAATTAAAGATTGCATCGTGTCTTTATTCTCAAAAAAGAGTGATTTATTTAGTCCCAACACATGCCTTGGAAGATCAGGTAAATAGAAACTTAAAACCCCTGTTCGCTGAATTTGATTCAATAAATATTGAATTTGGAGGCGAATATTCTGATTTAGGAGAAATTGACAACTTCCCAATTGTCGTCATGACCCCTGAGAGATGTTTGACTTTACTAAATATCGAATCCCATTTTTTTAAAAGTGTAGGATTAGTAGTTTTTGATGAATTTCATTTAATACATGGCACAGATATTAGAAAAGATAGAAGATCTATTGATGCTATGTATTGTCTTTTATCATTGTTTACCGTAGCTTCAAATGCCGATTTTTTATTAATATCAGCCATGGTTGAAAATGGTGAAGAAATAGCATCTTGGATTGAACAAGTAACGAAAAGAGAATGTAAAGTATTTAATTCAAATTGGAAACCTACTAGACAACTACATGGATGTGTCGTATTCGATGAAGATAAAATTAACCAACTAAATAAGAATATTCAATTAAGCAAGAAAATTGCTACTACAAAAGCACCACCTTCAAAGCTAAAAAAGGAACTACTCATAGAACCGTTGTGTTTTTATAGTTTAAAGAATATATGGGAAACGGATGATAGTAATGATTATTTTAAATCCCAAATACTTAACCATAATGTACTTTTGGGTATTAACAAATGGTGGAATATTACAAGTAATAGAAATGATATTGCAGCGAATCTTGCTTTACATTTTTCTAGATTGGGTCTTAAAACGCTTGTTTTTGTTGACGATCCTCGAATAACAAACTCAACCTCTCGGACCATATCAGAAGATCTTGATGATAGAGCAAACAGTTACATCGAGTATGTAAACCTTAACAAAGCCCTAATTAATAGTCTTAGCCTTGAGTTAGGGAAAATCGAGCATTCTTATTTCAATGAATGCAAAAATGTTGGTGTACATCACGGTCTATTATTGCAAATAGAAAGAATGCTAATAGAAAATTATTTTAAGTTTTCTAATGGTTCTATTGTACTTGTAGCAACCGCTACATTAGCGCAAGGAATAAATCTACCTGCCGAAATTGTAATTATTGCCGGTAATGACCGCTATGATGAAAGTACTGAAACTAGACAAAGGGTGAAACCCTACGAATTATTAAATGCAGCGGGAAGAGCAGGAAGAGCGGGTCTCTCATCACAAGGTGCTGTCATACTGATTCCTGGCAATATTGTAACTATTAAAGATTCAAATATTTCGGCTGAATGGTGGAACCTAAAAGAAGATGTTTTTTCAAAAGGGGATCAATGTCTTGAAGTAGAAGACCCATTAGGGTACTTTTTAGATTCTTTACAAGAAAATCATGAAGAGTTATCCGTTGAGGAAAAAAACATTTTATATAGATTCAAACCAGAGAATTTATCAGATAGTGACACCAAAAATTTATTAGCTAAATCTTTATATGCATATAACGCTAACAAAAATGGTAACGTTGAGGAATTCGATAAACAAGTCAGAAAATTGTTGGATAGTAGAAATGAATTAGATAATTCTCCAGAAGAACATTTATGGATAAAAGAAATAGGTATCAAAACTGGATTGGAACCTTTAATAATATACCAATTAGATTTAGCTATAGAGTTAGTCGGTATAAAAAGTCTATTATCTAAATCAATTCCAGAGCTAATCGATTGGTTTTTTGAATGGATTGGATCAAACGAAATTTTCATTGAAAAAATTTTCACAAAACAATCTACAATGGATCAAATAAAAAAATCAATCGGATTAAAACCGAGTGTTAACATTTCAGAAATTATTGCTAAAATTGACATATTAGCAAAAGTCCTCAAGTATTATGTCCAAGGGTTACCATTAAATATGTTAAATAATCAAATTCCTGATGTCAATAGAGTTGACAATACAGGTTATTTAATCAAAGCGAGAAACTTCGTAAACCGACTCGTACCAGAATTAAGTTTTGGTTTAGGAATAATGTCATTGGTACTTACAGAGAAATCAAAAAAGATGAATATTAAGAATCACGATATTCCTTGGGATATTAAAGTACTAGCAAGCTGTATTAGAGAAGGGTTTGACACGTCCAAAAAACTATATTACAAAAAGAACAAACGAATATTAATGAGAGTGGAAACACATATGAAATTTGACAAATAAAAACTGCTGCTAACAATGTATAAAAGTAATAGCGGTTTAATAGTTAAAACGAAAATATAAAAGGTCTGGATTTAACCGAATATCAAGTGTTTAAAAATCAGCTACTACTCATACACGAAACCATTCGAGTCAATACGCTGTGTTAACATTTGAGTTTTGAAACTTGAGTTTTGGAACTTCACTATGTCTTATCCCCCTATCGCAATCATACTACGGTTTTTCTCATAGTTCTCTGGATTACTAAATTTTTCCTGTGTATCCATGCCTCCACGAGATTTAAATTTGGCACCAATGGCTTTTTGAACGATAGGGATTATGGATTCCCCGTTACGGTAGGTCGTCAATAGATCGGCTTCCGAAGCAGAAAAGAGACAGTTCTTCAATCGGCCGTTTGCAGTAAGTCGTATACGATTACAGGAATCACAAAAAGGATTGGTAACCGTACTAATGATGGCAAAAGTGCCCTTAAAGCCTTCGATGCGATAATTTTTAGCGGTATCATGAGGACGGTCTTGTAGGCGAAGGGTCGCTGTTTTCGCGAAAGCGTTTTCTACCTGTTCCATAATAGCCGCATAGGACAC
>CAYXQH010000392.1:0-6182 GCA_964467425.1 uncultured Saprospiraceae bacterium | reverse complement strand
AATCCTGTTAATTATGTTGAAAAAAACGACTCCATTCCGGTCTTGGTAATTCACGGCACAAAAGATGGTCTCGTCAATTATAAAAATGCGGTTTCATTTTCTAAAAAACACGGACCAAGTCAGTTGACTTTTTACCCTATCGAAAATGGGACGCATTTGGACTCCGGGAATTGGGTTTTCGAAGAAAAAGAATTAAAAAGAAATGTGATTGCCTGGCTTAAGAACAACCGCACAAAAATTAAGCAGGATCAATCTACTGTTTTTCGAAAAGATGATTAGACGTGTATCTCCAATTATATATTTTTTATACACACGATGATTAGCTTTTATTTTCTTGATTAATTTTATTTTCGTATTTTGTTGTTCTTCCCGCATTCATTCATTGGTTTTCTGGCCAGTGAATTTTTCTGCTTTTATTACTATTTTATTTCAAATAGGCAAAATCAAACCCTGCCATTTACGCAACAACAAATTATGAAAAATAGAACACACTCCTTTTACACAACATTTTTATTACTACTAACTCTTTTTTTAAATAATCCTGCTTTTGCAAAAGCAGATGATCCAAGTCCTGATAAATTTGAGCACACATCTGTTTTGACCTTAACTACCACGATTACAGAAACCTATTGTGGCGGATGTGTTGGCGCTATTGATCTCATGGTAAGTGGAGGGGAAACTCCTTACACTTATGACTGGGCAAATGGTGCTATGACAGAGGACATTGATAATCTTTGTATCGGTGTCTATGGGGTGACCGTTACAGATGCGACCGGATGCACTGCCTCAACGAATCCTTTTGTTGGTCAAAATAATTACCCCAATGTTGAACTAGAATCTCAGGCTGAGGTAGACGCCTATGTTGACAATTTTAGTTTTTGTGGTGAAGTGCCTGGCGTCTTGCGAATTGGAACAACCTTTTCTGATCCACCATCGGATATTACCGATATTTCCGGACTTTCTTTCATCACTTCCGTAGGTAGTAATCTTTTTATTTTTCAAAATCATAATCTAAGCTCGCTAGATGGTCTTCAAAATATAACATCTATTGGTAATTCGATTTCTATTACCAATAACGATGGACTTACTAACCTTTCAGGTTTTCCTGCAATCAATGCAATCAATTCAAATTTCAGTATTGACAATTGTGCCGGACTGACTTCGCTGGAGGGACTTAATCAGGTTAGTTCTATTGGAGGGGATGTTTATTTGAGTAACACCACTAATCTTACCAGCCTTTCTGCCTTATCTAACTTACAAACCATCAATGGAGAACTAGACATTAGAATATGCCTCGACCTTTTAAGTTTTGATGGATTAGAAAACCTGACCACTATCGGTGAAGATTTAATTATTCGAGACAATATAATGCTTAATGATATTTTAGCACTTAACCATCCTATTGCTATTGGTGGAAATTTAGAAATCCAAAATACCAATCTTAGCAATTGTTCGATTATTCCGATTTGTGAAATGCTGGATGCAGGAGCGAATGCAACGATCAGTAATAACAGTAATGGTTGTAATACTAGCGATCAGATTATTTCGAACTGTACTTCCGGTCCAAATGCCATTAGTCTAGAAGGTATGCTACCTATCTGTCCGGGTGATTGTAATGGTACTATTACTGTTTCTGTAACTGGAGGAACAAGTCCTTTTTTATATCAATGGTCGAATGGTGCAGTAGTAAATTCCCCTCTACTTCCCGGTCTGTGTGCTGACGAATATTCCGTAACGGTTAGTGATGTAGATGGATTGACGATCTCTGCAACCTTCGAATTAATGGATCCAGCTTCCGTAGAATTTGTAATGGACGAGATAGGCGATGATATCAATGGACAAAACAATGGTTATTTCAACACTTCGATTTCTGGAGGAGTTGGCCCTTTCACTTACGAATGGTATTTGAATGGTATGCTTGTTTCAACAAGCGAAGACCCAACCGATTTAGCTGCTGGAGATTACACCTTAGAAGTCAATGACAATGGTTGCGTTTCAGAGTATGGCCCTTTTACGATTAATTCAATTGTAGGTTTAGAAAGTATAGCCGATCAATCTGTTCTTATCTTTCCAGTTCCTGCGGAAGAATATATTCGCGTAGCTTTTGAGTTTCCTATTTCTGAAAATGTAAGATATACTTTATGGAATTCGGCTGGTGCTTTGATGCAATCTGGAATAATTTCCAATAATGATTTGATACCTATTGAAAAACTAGACACTGGAATTTACTTTCTTAAAATAGAAACGAATGGCGGTATTTTAGTAAGGAAGGTGGTTAAAGGGAAATGATGGTTTGGAGAATTATAAAAACGAAACGAATGAAATTATAATAAGGTAACCGCAAAATATAAAAGAGGTTAAAATTATTTAAAGACCACTGTCTTTAATACATCAATACTAGATCCTTAGTACCTAGTTTTTTATATTCTATATCCTTATTAAAAGTTAATAAAAAAGAAGTCCCTTCTCCCAAAACACTGCTGACCTCTATTTCTCCGTTGTGCTTTTCCATTACCTTTTTACATATAGACATTCCCAAACCTGTACCCTCATAATCTGCTTTAGAGTGAAACCTGTGAAAAGGTTGAAATACCTTTTCCATATTCGCCTCACCCATCCCTATGCCATTATCCACAACTAAAATATAAAAATTATCCACGTCAGATTCAACAGTAACATCAATGGTAGGTATATGCCCTGACTTATTTTTCGGTTGGTATTTTACAGCATTTGATATCAAATTATGAAAAAGGGTTTTTAATAGATTCTTATCTCCAGAAATATGAGGTAATTCTGAAATATTGAATATCACTTTTTTCTGAGATATTTCATATTGGAAATTAGATTTAATAATTTCCACAAGATTCCCCAAGTTAACTTCTTGAAAATCGCTCTGCACCGTTTCCATTTTTGAATAAGTTAGCAGATCATTGATTAGGCAATCCATAGACTCTGCTGAACGCTCAATATATTCAAAATATTCTTTTTCTTCGGCTTTTTCAAATTGTACTTGCTTACGAATCAATTGCGAAAATGATTTTATATTTCTAACTGGAGATTTCAAATCATGACTCATCATATTGGACATCATGATTAGCTTATTATTTTTTTCACTTAGTTCTTCCGACAGCTTTTCTTTTTCTTCTAACTTACTTTTTAATTCATTATTTAATCCGATAATTTTTTCTGCTTGTTGTTCCATAAAGCTGGAAATAATACATGGTATTATTAAAACAGTAAGGATTTGAACTACCTTAATCCAATAATTAGGAAACTCATAGGAGCTCCATATTCCGGGTATAAAGAATATGGTGAAGCAAAAAGCTACATAAAATAAACGTGCATAATAACCTCGCATAATGCTCAGATAGATCATCATATAGCCTAAGAAAAACCAAAAAGAACTAGTGAACATCCTAGAAACTTCAATGGTTCCTATGAAGAACACAACAAGAGAAAGTAAAATCGGAATACAGTAAGCTGCAGTTATTATTGAAGCGGTATACTTTTTTCGATGTATTAAAACTAAACAAATAGCATAAATCAAACATTCGATTAGGTTTACCCCTGCGATAATTAATGTGAAATAAAAATATCGATATATGGCAATTATTATATTTTGGATAAGGAGTAGTGTAATAATATAAAAATGTAGCTTGTTACTTAGTCGCAAAAGAACACCTTCATCTCTGTGATGATCAATTCCCTTCGGAAGGATTTCATTAAAAAGTGAACGTCTCATTTTGTGTTAATTACTGGATTCTACTGTAAAAGATTACAGAACCAGAGTATGTAAATAAATACAGAGGTGTTTATGGTTTTTCAATTATAATAACTCTATTTTCATATTAAAAAACCCTTTAAACGAACAAACTCAACCCTTGTAAAAAGATTGAGTTTATTCGTTTATTAATTGTTACGGTAAAAGGTTTACCTATGTTTCAGGTTTATATTTTTAAAAAATTAACATTCTTCCGGTCTTGCACCGATACCAGAACGATCTAGTAATTCCTGCAATCTTTTCTCATAAAAATCGAGCAAAAGGTTTGTTATATTTAATTCAATATCTACTTTTCGATATTCGCCACCTTTTTCAGAAGCAGGATGTTCAAAAGCTCCGATTCGTATTGGAACCCCCATAAAATCCAACTGCTGCTTTACCGTCCATGCTCTTGCTATACCTAGTTCCAGATTACTTCTTAACGAATTGGTAATTTCGCGGGAGGTCGTTTTCTCTTCAGTGTCTGTTTCAGAGAAATGTGTAAAAGCAGTTCCTTCCGGGATGCCTAAAGATTTTTTATAGCGTGCCCCTTTAAAAGCGTGTCCATCGGTATGCCCTTCGAGGTAGATGAAAAAATCTTCTTTACAGCGCATACTTTTTTCACAATACTTACTCAGCACTTCTGCATCCACCCAGGTAGCTATTTTTTTATAGTATTCTGGATCACCCATTTTTGCAAGATCAATATCCTGACAGAGGTAAGTTGAAATCACATACTGTACACCAATATTTCCAAGTGCATCATAAAACACTGTTGTTCGACAAGGTTGTTTATCGGAATTGAGATCGTTTTCCATGATCTTCGCAGATGCAGGTCCAAAACGCTCTCTTTCGGCATGGGTTTCTTTTCTTGCTTGCAATACGAGTTCCCAGTATCGGCAGTCCCACACTTCGATTTGCAATCGTAATACCCGACAGGCTAGCTCTTCATCAAACTCCAGGCTATGTTCTTTTTGCAATGCTTCAATCGCATCGAGATAATATTGCCCCATTTTACATTCATCCATCATCCCTTTAATTGTCCAGGATTTCACTTGCGCAATTTTATCACAATAAAAGTCAGCCGTTTCGAAGGGTTTTAAAAGTGTATCATTTTCTACAATAAACTCTGCCCATAGCAAGTCTAAAGCTTCCAGGTCGTCCGCATATGCTTTGACTTTTGCTTCGAGTCCTTTGATTTTCTTTTTAGCGACAGCACTTAAACTTGGTTTATATTCTTCTTGTAAAACAGCGATACTATCCAGCATTTGCTGACCTTCGGTACATGCATTGATTGTCCCATACATTGTCAAAGCTCTGATCTGCGCTTCCTTTTCACAGTATTCGAACATAAAATCAATCTTCCCTTTCAAGGTATCTGTTGGAACAAATTCTTTCCAGGCTCTTTCCAATTTAGCGACATCGCCATTATACCTACCTACTTCCTCTTCCAACCAATCAATTTTCTCTTGTAAGTCTTTTGGCACATCTATTTTATTGGAAGATTCTAACTTTTGAATTTTCGCTAAGTTCTCCGCTCCATATTTACATATATCAACTGCCGCTCTAAGCACATAAACTTTCATGTTTGGAATCGGATTACACTCATACAATGGCAATTCAATATCAAAACCTTTAGACTCATCCGTTTTTGTATAAGTGCTCCATGCTTTCCCTAGCTTTGGCAGGTCAATGAAAAATTGTTTTGTTGTAGCGACCTCTTCAGACAAACCTTCCACATCTTCTACTTTTAGAGAAGTACGTTCCGCCAATTTTAGAACTCTATTTTCAAAATTATTTTTAGATTTATCGATATCGCCATTGCAGTAATGCGCATAAGCGACCATATAAAAATGCTTTGCCAGGGTTCCTTTTTCACAAACGGTTTTAGCCACTGCATTTTTTTCTAAATCTTCCAGGCTTACATTTCTATATTTTAAAAACTTGCGCCAAAGACGATCCGTTTCATGGTACGCTTTGATTTTGGAATCCAGATCATCATGTCTATTTTTAAATTCTGGAATTTTCTCATACACTGCTGGTCCAACTTTTTTAACCTCTTTCATTAGTTTTTGTGCAGATCCCAAATCATTTGCACAAAAGTCTACATAGCCGTACATCAAACACCATTTGACATAATCAATTTGATCTTTTGCAGAAGGCTTCACCAACTTACTAATATTGGACGTTTTGGTATCTGTCAGAAATTCTTTCCAAGTCTCTTCGAAATTAACGAATTGAGCAGAAGCAGATACTGAGAATAATAAAATGGCAATCAGGCCAATTAGTGATCGTGTAGTCATCATGTTTTTTTACGATTGAAATGTTATGGCTGCAGGGTTTATAAAGTGGGGATGTTCTCTACTACAAAGGAAAGGAAAAGATTGGACAATAAGGAATAAAGAATTAAGAATTAAGAACA